>NZ_BMOF01000034.1 GCF_014646935.1 Calditerricola satsumensis
CGCCGCGCCGAGGGGGCCAGCCAGCATATAGCCCATCCCCTCTGCCGCCAGCGCCGCCGCGCCCGCCGTCCCCACCGCCACAAGCCACAACAGCACGCCGGCTGCACGCTCCCGCCGCGGCGTGGGACCGGCGCACGCGAGGACGCGGCGCAGGGTGCGCTCCAGCGCGACGATGAGGCGGCCCAACGCGGCCACCGGATGGCCGCGCTGCGGGTCGCCGAAGAGGAGGTCGAGGGCCACCGGCGCACACACGCCCAGGCCCACCACGCCCAGCCACAACGCCTCCGCCGATCCCCGCCCCCACAGCCAGCCGATGAGACCGAGCCCCCATGCCGCCCCGTCGGCGAAGCTGCCGCTCACCGCTGCACGCCCTCCCCCGTGCCCGCCACCAGGCGCGCGGCGGCATCGTGCGGCGCGCAGGCCAGGGCCTTCACCTCGACAGCCTGTCCAGCCACCACCAGGTAGACCGCCTGGGCCGCGTCGGCAAGGCGACGGTTCACCTGGCCGGCCACGTCGCGGTAGAGCCGGCCGAGGGGTGTGGGCGGCACGACGCCCCACCCCACCTCGTTGGTGACGAACACCGTCCAGCCGAAGCGTCGCACCGCCGCCGTCACCAACGCCTTGGCGTTCTCCGCCACGCGTTCGGCCAGCACCTGTTGGGTTTCGACGGGAAGCGCGTCGGAACCCGTCAGGTCGACGCCGGCCGCTTCGGCCTGGGCCGCCAGCCAGTTGGCGACGAGGAGCGTGACGCAGTCAAGGAGGACGACGTCGTGCGGCGCCGCTGCCCGGAGCGCGCCGATGGCGTCGCGCGGCGCTTCGACCGTGCGCCACGACGCCGGGCGCCTCCGGCGATGGCGCCCGATGCGCGCGGCCATTTCCGCGTCGCGCGCCTCAGCGGTGGCCACGTAGGTGACGCCGGACTGGGATGCGGCGGCCAGATGCGCGGCGAGGCGCTCAGCGAAGGCGCTTTTCCCGCTGCGCGCGCCCCCCGTGACCACGACCAGACGGGAAGAGGACCTCAAGGTTGCGCCGCCTCCTCCGCCACCACCGGACCGGAGACACCGGCGTCCGCAAAGGTGGCCATCTCGTCGCGAATCCGGCACGCGGCCTCAAGCAGGTGAAAAGCGAGCACCGCCCCCGTCCCCTCGCCGAGGCGCATGTCCACGTGAAGCGGCGGGGCCAAGCCGAGCAACGCCAAGAGTCGGCGGTGCCCCCGCTCCGCCGATTGGTGCGAGGGAAACAGGTAGTCCTTCACGCGCGGGGCCAGGCGGCACGCCACGAGGGCCGCGCTGGAGGCGGGAAATCCGTCGACAACCACCGGCACGCGCCGGGCGGCGGCACCCAACATCAGCCCGGCCAAAGCGGCAATCTCCAGCCCGCCCACCTTGTGCAGCACGTCCACCGGATCGTGCGGATCGGGCCGGTTGACGGCCAAGGCCCGCCGCACGGCCTCCGCCTTGCGCGCCAGGGCCGCGGCGTTCACCCCTGTGCCGCGCCCGACGCAGTCCGCCGGGTCGTCGCCGGTGAAGGCGGCGAGAAGGGCCGCGGCGCTCGTCGTGTTGCCAATGCCCATTTCGCCGGTGGCCAGAAGGCGATAGCCGCGATCGGCCAGCTCCTCCGCCACCTCGATCCCGACGCAGAGGGCTTCAAGGGCTTCTGCTCGCGTCATGGCCGGCCCCTTGGTGAAGTTGGCCGTCCCGTAGCGGACCTTCTTCCGCACGAGGGCCGGGTGGTCGATGTCCACGGCCACGCCGACGTCGACGCACACCACGTCGGCCCCGGCCAGACGGGCCAGCGCGTTGATCGCCGCCCCACCCGTCAGGAAATTGCGCACCATCTGCGGCGTCACCTCGGCCGGGTACGCGCTGACGCCTTCCTCGACGACGCCGTGGTCGGCGGCCATCACCACCACGGCTTTTTTCGGAAATCGGGCCTGCACCGTTCCCGCAATGCCCGCCAGGCGCACGGCGTAGGCCTCGAGCTGCCCCAAGCTGCCCGGCGGCTTGGTCAGCCGATCGAGGCGGGCCTGCGCGGCGGCCATCGCCGCCTCGTCCAGCGGCCCGATCTGATTCAGAATGGTTTGAACCTTTTCTTCCCAGCGGCTCATCGGCCCTCCCTCTCTCTGCGGAAAGATGGGCAGGGCTTCCCGCGGCGCTTGCGTTCCCGCCTGGTCCCTGCCGCCGGGCGACGGCGGTCGGCGGTGCGCTACAGCTCAATGCCGTACACCGCGGGAATGCCCCGGTCGTAGTAATGCTTGAGCGGTTCCATCACCGTGACCAGGTCGGCCCGTTCCACAATGGCCGGGTGCGCCGACCGGCCCGTCAGCACCAGGTGGGTATGGGCCGGACGGTTGTCGATGAGCGCCAATACCTCGGCAAGGGGCAGCACGTCGTCGACGGGAAAGCGCGCGATGGCCAGCGCCGTGTTGATCTCGTCGAGAACGGCCAGGTCGTAGGCGCCGCTGTGGATCTTCTCCTTGGCCAGCGCCCACCCGCGGCGCAGCGCCTCCCGGTGCACCTCCGGCGTCTTCGTCCACGTAAAGCCCTCGCCAAGCTGGTGCATCTCGACGCCCGGCAGGTAGCGGATGGCCCGCTGCTCGCCGGTGACGCGCTCCGGCGACTTGATGAACTGCAGAAACAGCACCCGGAAACCGCGCCCCACCGCCCGCAGCGTCAGGCCAAGGGCCGCGGTGGTCTTCCCCTTCCCGTCCCCGGTGTACACCAGGGTCAACCCCTTGCGGCGCACGGGCTGGCGTTCATCCGCCATTGGCCGTCCGCCTCCTCTCCCCTGGCCTCGTCGCGCGCCGGCCGCACGAGAACCTGGGGGGCGCCGCACTCCGGGTGGCGCACCACCAGCGGCCGCGTGCCGTACACGGCGGCGAGGGTCGGCTCGGCCAGCACCTCGGCCGGCCGGCCGCGCGCCACCACGCGCCCCTCGGCAAGCAGCACCACCTCGTCGGCGTACAGCGCGGCCAGGTTCAGGTCATGGAGCACCATCACCACCGTCAGGCCGTTCTGGCGCTGCCAGCGGCGCACCCGATCGAGCAGGTTGACCTGGTGCCCGATATCCAGGTAGGTGGTCGGTTCGTCCAGGAGCAGCACGCGCGGCTCCTGGGCCATCACGCGCGCCAGCGCCACGCGCTGGCGCTGGCCCCCGCTGAGCCGGTCGACGGGCACGTCGGCCAGCGGGGTGAGCTTGAGCTCGTCAAGGACGCGCGCCACCACCGCGCGATCATGGGGCGTCTCGCCGCGCAGCGGGCGAAGGTAGGGGTGGCGGCCCATCGCCACCAGCTCGCGCACCGTAAAGGGGAACGGGGCGGCCGTCTCCTGCGGAAGCACGGCCAGAAGGCGGGCCAACTCCCGCCGCCGGTAGGCCCGCACCGGCCGGCCGGCCACCCACACGCTGCCGCGGTCCGGCTCGACCACACCGGAGAGCACCCGCAGCAGCGTGCTTTTCCCCGCTCCGTTCGGTCCGATCACCGCCACACACGCGCCGGCGGGAACCTCCAGGGAAACGCCGCGCAGCACGTCACGCCCGCCGTACGCTTTCCACACGTCCCGCACGTCGATCATCGGCACCGCTCCTTTCCGTCACATCCCGCGCCGGCCGCGCCGCAACAGGTAGGCGAAAAACGGCGCCCCCAGCGCCGCCGTTACCGCCCCGACGGGCAGCTCCGCCCCGGCCAGAGCCGTGCGGGCGAAGGTGTCGGCCCACAGCAGGACGAAGGCCCCGGCCAGCGCCGACGCCGGCACGAGCACGCGATGATCCGGTCCGACAAGCAGGCGCATCACATGGGGCACCACCAGGCCGACAAAGCCGATGATGCCGGACACCGACACCGCCGCCGCCGTCATCAGCGAGGCGGCAAGGAGGATGTGCACTTTGCGCCGCTCCGTCTCCACACCGAGATGGGCGGCCTGCTCCTCCCCGAGGGTGAACACGTTGAGGTCGCGCGCCCAAAAGAGGAGCAGGACAAAGGGCACGAGCACATACGGAAGGGCGACGGCGACGAGCAGCGGATCGCGGTTGGCCAGGCTGCCCATCAGCCAGTGGATGACGCTCGGCAACCGGTCGGCGGAAAAGGCGATGGCCAGCGTCAGCGCCGCGCCGAGGAAGGCCTGCACCACCACGCCGGCCAGGAGCGTCGTCTCCCGCACCAGCCGGCCACCAACGGCCCCCAGGCGCAGCGTGACGAGGAGGGCGGCCATCCCCCCGCCAAAGGCGGCCAGCGGTACGGCAAACAGGCCGAGATGCGCCCGCGGCCAGCCGGCAAGGAGGGCCAACACCGCCCCCAGCGCCGCACCCGACGACACGCCCAGGATGTACGGATCGGCCAGCGGATTGCGCAGCACGCCCTGGTACGCCGCGCCGGCGGCCCCGAGGGCGGCGCCGACCAGAAGCGCCAGCAGCGCGCGGGGCACGCGCAGGTTCCACACAATGGCCTGGGCCACGGCGTCCTCCGCCGTCGCCTGCCCGGTTACCTCGCCCCACAGCACCCGCCAGACGGTGGCCACGGGAAGATCCACGCTGCCCAGCGTCAAGGTGACGAGCAGGGACAGCAAGAGGGCGCCGCCCATCCCGGCCATCCACATTGCCTTGCGCGCCCTCATGCCGTTTCCTCAACCATCACATTTCGGTTTAGCGGAAGCGGTCGGGATAGAACGCCTTGGCCAGCGCCTCGGCTCCGTCGACGATGCGCGGCCCCGGTCGGCTGATGAGGTCCGAATCCAGGGCGTACACCCGGCCTTCCCGCACTGCGTCGACCACGTTCCACCCCGCGCGCTGCTTGGGCTTGTCCGCGGCGTTCGGGACGTAGTAGCCGTATGTGACCACAATCACCTGCGGATTCCGCTGGATGACCGTCTCGGCGCTGATCTTCTGCCAGCCTTCCAGATCGTGGGCAATGTTCCGCCCGCCGGCCAGCTGGATCAGCTCGTCCATAAACGTGTTCTTCCCGGCCGTGTAGAGCTGGTCGGGATCGGCCTCCACATAGACGCGCACGCGCTCCTTTTCCGGAATGGCCTGAACCTTCTCGCGAATGGCCTGCTCCTTGGCCTTCATGCGGTCGATGACCTGCTTCGCCTCTTTGGTGCGGTTCGTGATCTTGCCCAGCTCGCCGATCACCCGGTAGACGTCCTTCAGGCTCTGCGGATCGTACACCACCACCGTCAGGCCCGCCTTGCGCAGCGCGTCAACGGTCTCTTTGTTGTGCGAGCCCAGCACCACCAGGTCAGGCTTCAGGCTGAGGAGCTCCTCTGTCGGCGGGTTCAGGCCGTCTTGGAAGACGTGCTCCACCTTTTTCTGCACGTCCGGCGGGTAGTTGTCCCACTTGGTAACGGCCACCACCTTGCCTTCCAACCCCAGCGCAAACAGCGTCTCCGTGTGGCTGGGGATCAACGAGACGATGCGCTGCGGCTCCTTTTGGACCGTCACCTCCGCCCCGCTGTCATCCCGTACGGTGAGGGGATAGGTGACGGGCTTTCCGCTGGCCACCTCCTCCGCGGCATTCCCCGGTGATGCCGGTTTCTCTGACTGGCACGCGGCAAGACCGACCGGCAACAGGAGCAGGATAAAGACGAGAACGACAGCTTTCCACCCGTGTCGCATGGCGTTCCTCCTTCTCCCTCTCTTCGATTGTTGGACAAAAACAAAATCCCTTGCCCAAACGGACAAGGGTACGTCGCGACCAGAGCGCCAAACCGGAACAAAAAACGCCGACCGTTCCCGGCCTCCATTGCCACCGCGCCACAACGGCCGCGCTGCCGCTGCGCACCATTGCGCCAACGACCGCAATGCCGCCGGCCAACATGGAGGAGCCGGGCGCGTCCATGCGACGTCTGCACCCTTTCCGCGAGGGCTGCAGCGTCATGGGCAAATCGGCAGGTCTCCTGGCTCATGGATCCTCGCTTCCCGCGCCTTCCCATCCCTTCGGACAGTGGCATGATGCGGGTCGCTCCCCATTCACAGTGGCGGGACCGCGCCGGACTTTCACCGGACTTCCCTTTTCACCGCCGGTCAAGGCGGACCGATTTGCCTGCGCGCGAATGTTGTCAACAAAACCAGTTCCATTATAAACGAGCGGGACGACCGTTGACAACGACAATCGCCCCAAACCTGCCTACTTCGTTCCCGCAGCCGGGTCTTGCGTGAGAAACCGGTGGAGCAACGCCACATATTCCCGCTCCAGGCTCACGTCGTACCGCTCGTGGGGCCACGGGACCCCGTACACCGAACCGTGCGCCAGATAGCCACGCAGCGCGTCCGTCAGTTGCAATTCGCCGCCTACGCCCGGGGTCAGGGCTTCGAGGTGGGGAAAGAGGTCCGGCGTCAGCACATAGCGGCCGATCACCGCGTAATTTGACGGCGGCGCTTCGCGCGGTTTCTCGACAATCTCCTCGATCTTGAACCGGTCCCCCGCCGGCGTCACACGCGCCACCCCGTACCGGTGCAGCACATCATCGGGCATCACTTTCAGCGCCACGACCGGCGCGCGGCAGGCGGCGTACGCCTCCACCAACCCGGCAAGGGCCGGCCGGGGGCCAAACAGGAGATCGTCGGGCAGCAGCACCGCAAACGGCTCGTCGCCCACAAAGGGTTTGGCCAGCCGCACCGCGTCGCCGAGGCCCTTGGGTTCTTGCTGGCGTACGAACTGTACGTGAACCGGGGGAAGGGCGAGCGCCTTCCGCAGATGGCCCTTGGACGCCTGTTCCAAATGGTGCTCCAATTCCGGCGCCCGGTCAAAATAGTTGACCAGGGCCTCTTTGCCGCGTGAAACTACCAGGAGGATGGCGTCAATTCCTGCGGCCACCGCCTCCTCCACCACATAGTGGATGGCCGGCTTGTTGCCCACGGGGAACAATTCCTTGGGCACCACTTTGGTCACCGGCAAATTGCGCGTTCCCAAACCGGCGGCGGGGATGACCGCCTTGCGAACCCGTGTCAATTTTTGTCCTCCTTCGGACCCGTCCGTGCACATTGTTTCTTATTACGGTATGCCAGTCCGCCGGTTGGTGTAACTTGATTTAAAACACATATGCCTATTTATATTTAGAAACCGTAAACAATCGGGCATTTAACCAGACAATTAGAAGGATCGGACATAGAAATGAAAGAAAAACCCGTACCCCAAAAGGGGGAACCGCCATGAAGGTCTGCATCATCGGAGTAGGATACGTCGGTCTGACCACGGCGGCCGTTCTGGCCGATATGGGACACCAGGTCACCTGCGTCGACAAGGACGCGCACAAATTGGCCGAGTTGAGGGCCGGGCGCATTCCGTTTTACGAGCCCGGGCTTGACGAGCTTGTTGCCCGGGGGCGCGCGAATGGACGCCTGACGTTCACCGCGGATTTGCCAAACGGCCTTGCCGAGGCCTCCGTCGTGATGATCGCCGTCGGCACACCAGCGTTTCCCGACGGTCGCTGCAACCTCACCTACGTGTGGCAAGCCGTCGACGAGCTGGCCCAAACGCTGACCCACCCGGCCACGGTGATCGTCAAAAGCACGGTTCCGCCGGGCACCACCGCCCAAATCCAACGCGCCATGGCGGAAACGAGCCGCATTCGCGCCGTCCACGTCGTGGCCAATCCCGAATTTCTGCGTGAAGGTTCCGCCGTCGCGGACACCCGGAGGCCTGACCGCATTGTCGTGGGCGTAACGACGCGGGAAGCGCTGGTCGCCGTGCGCGCCCTGTACCAAGGAATCGACGCGCCCTATGTCGTGACCACGCCAACCGGGGCCGAAATGATCAAGTACGCCGCCAACGCCTTTCTGGCCACGAAAATCTCGTTCATCAACGAGATGGCCCGCATTTGCGATGCCTATGGCGTACGCGTCGACGACGTTGCCGAAGGGATCGGGCTGGATGCACGCATCGGCCGCGCCTTTCTGCGGGCCGGCCTGGGGTACGGCGGATCCTGCCTGCCGAAGGATGTCGACGCCCTGATTCACGCCGCGCGGGACAAAGGGGTCGACCCGCTCATCCTCCCCGCCGTCCAACAGGTCAACGCCACCCAGCCCGACCTCTACGCCCGCAAATTGCGGGACGCGTTGGGCGGCCTCGCCGGCAAGCGCGTCGCCGTGTGGGGCATCGCCTTCAAGCCCAACACCGACGACACGCGCGCGTCGCAGGCGCTGGCGCTGATCGATCGGCTGCTTGCAGTGGGCTGCACGGTGCGCGCGTTCGATCCCTTGGCGCGCTGCGAACGACCGGAGGTGGCGGTGGCGACGGACCCGTATCAAGCGGCCGCCGATGCCGATGCCCTCGTCGTCGCCACGGAATGGGACCTCTTCCGCCGCGCCGACTGGTCCCGTGTCAAAGCGGTCATGCGCGGCAACGTCGTCGTCGACGGGCGCAACTGCCTCGACCCCGAAACCGTTCGGGCCCACGGACTTCGCTACGTGGGGGTGGCGCGACCATGAACATTCTCGTCACCGGAGCCGCCGGCTTCATCGGGTCCCACCTGTGTGAACGCCTGCTGGATGCGGGCCACACGGTGATTGGCGTTGACGCCCTGCTCAACCCGTCCTTGCGCCCCCTCAAACGGCGCAACCTGACGGCGCTTCTTCCCCACCCGCGCTTCCGGTTCGTCGAGGCGGCCATCCA
This sequence comes from Calditerricola satsumensis, assembly GCF_014646935.1. Taxonomy (GTDB): domain Bacteria; phylum Bacillota; class Bacilli; order Calditerricolales; family Calditerricolaceae; genus Calditerricola; species Calditerricola satsumensis. The sequence goes on from NZ_BMOF01000034.1 coordinate 8,606, forward strand.
AACGGCCGATTGGGCGACGCTCCTCGACGGCGTGGACGCCATCTTCCACCTGGCCGGCATGCCCGGCGTGCGCACCAGCTGGGGCGCCAACTTTTCCGCCTACGTGGAGCACAACATCCTGGCCACGCAGCGGCTCCTGGAAGCCTGCGCGCGCCGTCCCCTGCAGCGGTTCGTGTTCGCCTCCACCTCTTCGGTCTACGGACACCAGACGGGCAAGGTTGCGGAAACCCGCTTGCCGGCTCCCCTGTCGCCCTACGGCGTCACGAAGCTGGCCGGGGAACACCTCTGCCGGGCCTATGCCGAACGGGACGGCCTTCCCGTCGTCATCCTGCGCTACTTTACCGTGTACGGCCCGCGGCAGCGGCCGGACATGGCCTTTCACCGCTTTATCCGTGCGCTGCTTGTGGGCGAGCCCATCCCTCTGTACGGGGATGGCCACCAGACGCGCGACTTCACCTACATCGCCGATTGCATCGACGGCACCGTTGCCGCGCTCACCGCTCCAGATGCGGTGGGCGAAACGATCAACATCGGCGGAACCGAGCGCGCCAGCCTGCGCGAGGTGATCGCCCTCCTGGAAGACCTGACCGGACGACGCGCCACGATCGCCCAGCACGACGCGCCGCAGGGCGAACCCCGGCACACCTGGGCCGACATCTCCAAAGCCCAGCGGCTCCTCGGTTACCGTCCCCAAGTGGACCTGCGCACCGGGCTGGCCCGCCAGATCGACGATCTCGAGCGCCTCTACGCGAGGGAATCGGTATGAAGCTGGCCCTGATCTGCAGCGAAAAGCTCCCGTCGCCGGCCATTCGCGGCGGCGCCATCCAGACGATGATCGACGGCGTGGTGCCGTTTCTCCGGCGCCGCCACGAGGTCACCATCTTCTCGATCACCGACCCCGACCTGCCCGAGCGCGAAGAGCGGGACGGCGTGCGCTACATTCGCGTTCCCGCCCAGCGCTACGTGGAAAACGTTGCCCAGGAGCTGCGCCACCATTCCTTCGATGTCATCCACGTGCTGAATCGCCCCCGCGCCGTCCTGTCGTACAAGAAGGCGGCGCCGGACAGCCGCTTCGTGGTCAGCCTGCACAACGAGATGTTTTCGCCGGCCAAACTGCCGATCGCCCTCGGCCGCGCCGTCATTGAGGCCGTTTCCGCCATCGCCACGGTGAGCGACTACATCGGCCGCACCGTCCTCGCGTGGTATCCCGCCGCGCGCGACAAGCTGCGGACCGTCTATTCCGGGGTCGACCTCAAGCAGTTCGTTCCGGCGTGGAAGCCGGAAGCGGCCCCCATCCGCGACGCCCTTCGCAAGCGGTACGGGGTCACCGGGAAGAAGGTGATCCTCTACATCGGCCGGCTCAGCTTCAAAAAAGGCCCCCACGTGCTGATCGAGGCCATGCGCCACGTGCTGCCGCGCCATCCCGACGCCGCGCTGGTCATCGTGGGCGGGAAATGGTTCAGCGACGACGGCGTCAACCGCTACATCCGGCTGCTTCACCGCTTGGCCGCCCCTTACGGCGACCGCATCGTGTTCACGAAATTCGTTCCGCCGAAGGAAATCCCGCATCACTTCCTGCTCGGCGACGTGTTCGTCTGCAGCTCGCAATGGCAAGAGCCGCTGGCCCGCGTCCACTATGAGGCCATGGCGGCGGGGATCCCGCTCATCACCACCAAGCGCGGCGGCAACCCGGAAGTGGTCACCCACGGGGAAAACGGCCTCCTCGTCGAGGACTACGCCAATCCGCGCGCCTTTGCCGAGGCCATCGATTACCTGCTGTCCCACCCGAAGGAAGCTCAGCGCATGGCCAAAGCCGGCCACGCCCTCGTCAAGGAACGCTTCCAGTTTCGCCACGTGGCCGAGCGGCTGGAGGCGTTCTACTCCGAAGCCTGCGGGCAGCCCCGCGAGGCGTCCCTCCCTGCAGCCGAAGCCCCGACGACACCGAGCGAAGCAAAAGGGCAGCCTCCCGAAGCGCCCCCGTCCGTAGCCGAAGCCTCCGCGGCATCGAGCACACCCCTGCCGCCTCAGCAGGGATCGGATGCGCCGGAGACCCCGGCGGCACCGAGCACGCCCCTGCCACCCAAGAGGGGATCGGACGCGCCGGACACCCCGGCAGCCTCGACACCCGCCGCCCCGCCATCGCCACCGGCGACGCCTGCCCCGCAGGTGGTGTCGCCCGCCAATCCCGCGAGCGTCCCGCTCGTGCGCCGGCCCGCGGCGCGGGGTGGAAGGCCGCCTTCCCGCCCCCGCACCGCGTCCGCGCCACGAACCGCTCGCCGCGGAGCGCCGCCTAAGCGGTTGCAGAGGAAAGGAGGAAACCCGCCACGTGAACGCCCACGCACCGATCGACCCGCAAACGGATCCCGTCGTCCCCAACGTCCTCGAGCGGTACCCCCTTCCCGTGTCCGACGTCCGTCTGCTGTCGGACAAAGGAAAAAAAGCGGTGTGGGAAATCCGCTCCAAAGCCGGCGTGTACGTCCTCAAAAAAACGCCGCTCCCCGCAGAACGGCAGCGCTTTCTCAACACCGCCGTCCACCACTTGCGGCGCGGCGGAGCAACCCTCCCGGCCATCATCCCAACGGCCACCGGCGACGACTTCGTCCCCGTTGAGCGGTCATGCTACGTCCTGTACGAGGCTGTCGAGGGGCGCGCCCCCAACTATGAGGATGCCGACGATTTGCGGGAGATCCTGCGGTCGCTCGCGGCCTTTCACCGCGCCTCGCGGGGGTATTCCCCCCCGCCGGATGCGCGGGAACGCTCCCATCTCGGACGGTGGGAGCGGTCGTACGAACTGCGGTTGGCCAAGCTTCGTTTCTATGCCGAACGGGCGGTTTACGAGGATCACCCCGTGGCGCTCGCCGTTCGCGAGACCAGCGCAACGTTTCTGCGGGAAGCCGAAACCGCCTTGGCCCTCCTTCACCAGCCCGCCTACCGCCAATGGGTGGAAAAGGTCGGGGAAGAGCGAAACCTCTGCCACCAAGACTACGCCGCCGGCAACTTAATCGTCACGGAGGCGGGCATCGCCGCCATCGACACCGACTCCCTTACCGTGGACCTGCCCGCGCGGGATTTGCGAAAGATTCTGAACAAGGTCATGAAGAAACTGGGGTGGGACGAAGCGCGGACACACGCCATGCTCGCTGCCTACCACTCGGTTCACCCGCTCACCGCCGATGAATACGCCGTTGTCGCTGCCGATTTGCGTTTCCCGCACCTCTACTACGGCATCGTCACGAAAGCCTTCGAAGACCGCGCGGCCGACTGGACGCCCGATAAGCTGCTGGCCAAGCTGCACGAAACGATCGACACCGAAACGGCAAAAATGCGCGTGCTGGACCGTTGGAACGACATCGTCGCGGCCGTTTTGACGGGAACCTGATGCCCCAACCCCATACCCTCAAAACCAAACCCCCTTCGCTGCCGGAAAGCGAAGGGGGTTTTGCCGTCGGTGACCCGCTCGTGGGAGCGGATGTTTCCCTTCACGCCGGCCGAATCGTTCTGCCTGCTCACTGCACGCCCGTGTGCAGGCCGGGGGGCGCCGGCTGGTACAGGGCCGTCATCGTCTGGGTGGTGTTGACCTGCAAGGTCGGCACCTGGTAGTACCCCTTTTGGTTCATCCATTGGAAGACCTCATAGGCCTGCTCGGCGCAGTTCGTCGCCCCTTGCATCAGCATGCGGCGCAGCTCGGGGTCGGCGCATTCCAGCGCGGCGTGCATGCGCAAGCTGGCCGAGGCTTTGTGGCAACCGAGCACCGCGGACGCCACGTCGCGGTCGTCGATCGCGTTGGCCGAAGCGTTGGGGGACGCCGGAGCGGGATTGCGCAACCCGTACATCGGCGTCAGGTTGCGGCTCACCGGGCGATAGGGCACGGCCTGTCCCGCCCCGCGGCGATTCAAAACGGCCACCATGTTGTCGTATTCCTGAACGGCGAAACGCAGCTGGTTGTCCAAGATGGTGGCCAGTTGTTGATCTTGGACGTGCGGGCGGTACAGCTGGAAGGTGTTGATGCAATTGATGGCGTTGGAGAGCACCTCGTGGATCTCCATCACCTCATGGGCGCCCAAGTGGGCAGCCGGTTGCGTTTGCGCCATGGCAACTCCCTCCTCCGTTGGGATCCTCGTCAACGGTAAGGAGTATGCCCATCCAGCCAGCCGCGTATTCCTCGAGGGGGCTGTCGCGCAACCGGCCCTATGTTCTCGCCGTACAAACAAAAGGGCATGCGAATTCGCCGCGAATCCGCATGCCCTTTGCCCTACGCCTCGCCCTCCGGCATCGGGCCGGTGTAGACGGACTGCGGCCGGATCAAGCGGTTGTCGGCCGCTTGCTCCAGCACGTGGGCCGTCCACCCGGCCATGCGCGACAAGGTGAACGTCGGCGTGTACAGCTCCTTCGGCAGGCCAACGGCGCGCAGCACCGCCGCCGCGTAGAACTCGACGTTCGTGTACAGCTTGCGGCCCGGCTTGTATTCGGCGAGCAGTTTGATCGCCACCTCTTCCACGTGCACGGCCAAGTCGAGCCACGGGTCATCGCCAGCCACGCGCTTGGCCACCACCGCCAGCGCCTCGGCCCGCGGGTCGCGCGTCTTGTACACGCGGTGCCCAAAGCCCATGATCCGTTCGCCGCGCTCCAGAAGGCTGCGCAGGTACGGCTCGGCGTTCTCCTTCGTGCCGATGGCGGCCAGGGTCTCGTCCACTTCCGACGGCGCCCCGCCGTGCAAGGGTCCTTTCATCGTCCCGATGGCCGACGTCACCGCCGAGATAAGGTCGGACCGCGTCGACGTCGTCACCCGCGCGGAGAACGTAGAGGCGTTCATGCCGTGCTCCGCCGTCAGGATGAGGTAGGCGTCGAGGGCGGACACGTGGGCCGGGGATGGTTCCTTGCCGAACAGCATGTACAGGTAGTTGGCCGTGTGGGACAGGTCGCGCCGCGGTTCAAGGGGCTCCTGCCCATTGAGGCGGCGGTACCGGTAGGCAATGATCGTCGGCACCTTCGCCGTCACCGCCATCGCCTGCTCCACCGTGGGCGGCCAGCCATAGCTGTCGTCGCCCAGGGCCGACACCGCCGTGCGCAGGACGCTCATCATGTCCATGTTTTTCGGCAGCTGGTCGAGGATCGCCTTCAGGTACGCGGGCAGGAAGCGCGCTTCGACCATCTGCTCGCGGAACGCGCGCAGCTCGTCGTCGGACGGCAGGCGCCCGTGCCAAAGCAAGAAGGCCACGTGTTCGTACGTATACTTGAGGGCCAGCTCCTTCGCCCAATGCCCGCGGTAAACCAGGTGGCCCTTCTCCCCGTCTACGAGGCTGAGCTGGGTGTCCGTCACCGCAATACCTTCCAATCCCTTGTGGATGGTCACGTGGTTCGTCAACCTCGTCCCTCCCATCGCCGCATGCTGAGACCATTATACCAAGCGGGACGGCCAGCAGCCAACCACAAATCCGAATTCTGCTTGTTCCCGAACAATTCGATCAATTCCTTGCAGATCCGCACAAACGCCGCATATAATGAAGGTGCAACCGGAAACGTGGTGAGCGCGATGACGGCACTTCGTGCACAACGCCACACCTACCCTTTTTTTCGCGGGATGAGGCCGCGCGCCTCATCCCGTTTTCTTTGCCTTTAGCCCGCTGCCAAAGGAGCGTGATGCCCCGATGAATTCCCCCGTCATCCTCGACGGAGACTCCCTGGATGTGGGCGACGTCGCCGCCGTGGCGCACGATGCGCGCCCGGTCGACATCGCCCCGGCCGCCCGCAGGCGCATGCGCGCATCCCGGCGCATGGTGGAAGACTTGCTCGCGCAAAACGCTGTCGTCTACGGCGTGACGACGGGTTTCGGCAAGTTCAGCGACACGGCCATCGCCCCCGACCAGGTGGAACGGCTGCAGGAAAACCTCATCAAGAGCCACGCGTGCGCCGTCGGCGAGCCCTTCCCCGTCCCCGTCGTGCGCGCGATGATGCTCCTCAGGGCCAACGCCTTGGCCAAGGGCCACTCCGGCATCCGCCCCGAGGTGGTGGACCTCCTCGTCGCCATGCTCAACCGCGGCGTTCACCCCGTCGTCCCCCAGCAGGGATCCCTCGGCGCCAGCGGGGATCTGGCGCCCTTGGCCCATGTGGCCCTCGCCCTGATCGGCCTCGGCCGGTGCGAATTCCGCGGGGCGATCCTTCCCAGCGCCCAGGCGCTCAAGCAAGCCGGCCTTGCCCCCGTCCGCCTTGCCGCCAAGGAAGGGCTGGCCCTCATCAACGGCACGCAAGCGATGACCGCCCTCGCCGCCCTCGCCGTCGCCGACGCCCAACGCCTCGTCGACAGCGCCGACATCGTCGCCGCCCTCACCGTCGAGGCGCTGCGGGGCATTCCCCACGCCTACCATCCGCTGCTCGCCGCCGTGCGCCCCCATCCCGGCCAGGCCCGCGTCGCCCAGCGGCTGCGCGCCCTTCTTGCCGGCAGCCAGCGCACGAGCGCCCCGGGCCAGCTGCGCGTCCAGGACGCCTACAGCCTTCGGTGCATCCCCCAGGTGCACGGCGCCTCGCGCGACGCCCTCGACTACGTCGCTGGCGTGGTCCGGCGGGAACTCAACGCCTCCACCGACAACCCGCTCCTGTTCCCCGAAGCCGGTGAGGTGATCTCCGGCGGCAACTTCCACGGCCAGCCCGTCGCCGTGGCCTGCGACTTCCTCGCCATCGCCGTCGCCGAGCTGGCCAGCATATCCGAGCGCCGCATCGAGCGGTGCGTCAACCCGGCGCTGAGCGGGCTTCCGGCCTTCCTCACGCGACACGGCGGCCTGTGCTCGGGGCTGATGATCCCGCAGTACGTGGCCGCCTCCCTCGTGTCGGAAAACAAGGTGCTCGCCCATCCGGCCAGCGTCGACTCCATTCCGTCGTCGGCCAACCAGGAGGACCACGTGAGCATGGGCACGACGGCGGCGCGCAAGCTGCGCCAGATCCTGGACAACACCTTCACCGTGCTGGCCATCGAGTACCTCTGCGCCGCCCAGGCCATCGAATTTGGATCCGGCCGCCTCGGCGCGGGCACGCAAGCAGCCTACGACCTGTTGCGCACGCGCGTTGCGCCCCTCGACGAGGACCGCGAGCTGGACGGCGACATCGCCGCGGCGCGCGACCTGATCACAAGCGGCGCACTGGTGCGGCGGGTGGCCGAGGCCCTCGCACACGCCCAATCGGGCAATCCGGTCGTCGAGCCGTTTTGATCCCCTTACGCCACGCATCGCGAATTTCATCCAGACAAATCGGACGCTCGGACGGGCTTGCGGAACAGGTACAGGTCTTGGCGCGGGTTTCCCTTTGACCCTTCCGGCACCACGTCCACCACCGTCCAGTCCCGGGCCGGCGTTCCCACCACATAAGCGAGAGGGTGAAACGCCGAGCAGCGGTTCGTTCCGGGCACGTCTGGCCGCTCTACGACCAGCTTCCCGCCGCGAAACTGCTGCCGCTGCCGCAGCGTTAAATACGGGAGAAAGGCTGTGCCGTGCGTGGTGAAGAGGAAGTATCCGCCTGGCTTGAGGACGCGCCGCAGTTCGCGCAGCCACGCGTGCTGCAGTCCATGCGCAGCATGCGCCGGGCCCGTTCCAGAGGCGGCTTTTCAACGAACCGGCGCACGCGGTGTGCCGCCCCCTCCGGCTCCGCCTCGTCGATCAGGTACCCGTAGCCCGTTTCCGGGCGGGTGGGGCGAACGCCCAGCGTCACCACCCGGTTTCCTGTCGACGCTGCGCGAACCGCATCCCGCAGGGCCGCGGAAAAGGCCGCGTCATCTCCGACGTAGTGATCGGAGGGGAGCGTCACGAGCACGGGGTCGCCGCCCAGGCGCCGCCCGATCTGCAGGACGGTCCACCCGATGCACGGTGCCGTGTCGCGGCCCACCGGTTCGGCGATGATGCGGCCGTCCGGCAGTTCCGGCAGTTGCTGGCGCACAAGGGGAACGAGGCGCCTTTCGGTCACCACGAAGACGGGCGCCGTCGGAAAGGCCCGGATCGCCCGATCGTAGGTGGCCTGCAGCAGGCTGCGCCTGCCGAAAAAGGTCAAGAACGGCTTGGGACACGCGGGGCGGCTGAGGGGCCAAAAGCGGCTGCCGCGCCCGCCGGCCAAAATCAAAACGGCCACGTCTTCCATTGCCAACCCCTCCTACGTCCGTTGTCGTGCGGCATCCGGCCACAGGCGCGCGAGCAGATCCCTCCCCATCGCCAGGTAGCGGGCGACGCCGTCGTCGGTGGCCGCCTCGGCGTACAGCCGCACCAGCGGCTCGGTGCCGGACGGCCGAATGAGCAGCCACTCTTCGCCATACCACAGCTTGATGCCGTCCAGGGTTTCCCCGCGCTGCGCTCCGTATCGGGCCCTCGCCAGGCGCAGCGCCTCGCTGGCCTCCGCGGCGCCGATGGCCACCGGGCGCGCCAGCGGAATGTCCTCGCGACGAAAGCGGTGCGGGCCGTAGGTTCGGTGCAGCCGCTCCACCAGCTCGGCCAGCGGCATCCCGGTGCGGGCGAGCATCTCCAACACGAGCAGCGCGGCAAAAAGGCCGTCGCGGTCCGGTACGTGCCCGCGGAAGCCGTATCCCCCGCTTTCCTCGCCCCCCATCAGCACGTCCCCCCGCTCCATGTGGGCGGCGATGTGCTTGAACCCCACCGGCGTCACCACAAGGGGCAGGCCGTGGGCCGCGCAAATGCGATCGACCATCGCCGTGACGGAAACCGTCTTGACCACCGTTCCCCGCTGCCCCTTGTGCTCGACCAGGTAGGCGAGCAAGGCGGCGAACACCTCGTGCGCCGTTAAGCACCGCCCGCGCTCGTCGACCACGCCGAGCCGGTCGCCGTCGCCGTCGAAGGCCAGCCCCACATTCGCCTTGTCGCGGAGCACCGCCTCCCGCAGCGGCCCCAAATGCCGCTCGATCGGCTCCGGCGGCACGCGGTCAAAGCCCGGGTTGTACCGGTTGCGGATCTCGCGGACGGCGACGCCCGCCGGCGCAAGCAGCCGCGGCAAAAGCCCTTGGGCCGAGCCGTACATCGCATCGGCCACCACCGTGCCGCCCCAGCGGGCGATGGCCTCCAGGTCAAGGCGCGCCGCCACGTGGGCCCGGTAGGCGTCAAAAGGATCGAAGGTTTGCACGCGGGCGGCTGCGCGCTGCGCCGCAGGCGGCACGTCGCCGGCGTCGAGGTTGTTGGCAATTGCCTCGATGGCCGCGGCGGTCGCCGGATCCAGTGACGAACCGCGGGCGGACTTGATCTTGATCCCGTTCCACACCGGCGGATTGTGGCTGGCCGTCACCATGACGCCCAGATCGGCGCCAAGGTGGCGCACGGCGAAGGAGACCAGCGGCGTGGGGAGCATGGCCTGCGCCAGGTAGACGCGCAGCCCGCAGGAAGCCAGCGTGCGGCTCGCCTCTTCGGCCGCCTCCGCCGACAAAAAACGCCCGTCGTAGCCGACGACCACTGTACCGTCGGTGCGGCCCAGGGCGTGCACGAGGTGGCGGGCAATCCCCGTCACCACGCGGCGGACGTTGTCCAGCGTGAACCCCTCGCCGATGCGATCGCGCCAGCCGTCGGTTCCAAAGCGAATCATCGTCGTCACCTCCTGTTCACCAGGTCCTCAAGCCGCGCCAGGTACGCCGCGCGGTCGTCTTCCAGCCGCCTTCGCCCCTCGGGGCCGAAACACGCCGCCCAGGCCGCCTCGGCCATCGCGCGGCGCAACGGGGCGTCGGTCACCAGCCGCTCGACGCCCGCGGCCCATTCCTCCGGCAATGCGGCCAGGAAGCCGGTCGAGCCGTGGCGCACCGTCGCCGTGTAGGGTGGGAGCGCGGCGTAGACGCCGGGGATGCCGGCAAAGGTGTACTCGAGGTGCTTCACCGGTGACTTGCACGCGTTGAACGGATGGGAGACGAGCGGCGCCACGCCGACGGCGATGCGAAGGGCGGCGAGCCGCTGCAGGTACCGGTAAAAATGGCCTGTCGGCGGCAGCACCGTACCGGTTAGCCGACGCAAGGCCGGGGTCACGCATCCGTAAAAGCAAAAGGCGACGCGACCGGCATGCCGCGCGGCCAATTCGGCGAGCACCCCCTCGAGCAGGCGCAGATCGGCCGCGTGGGTAGCCGACCCGGCGTACCCCACCCGAATCGGGCTCCCTTCGGGCGTTGGCGGGCGATGAGCGACCCCATGGGCGGCGAGCGGCTTCGGCCACCAGCCGGCGCACGTCGTCCTGCCGCGCGTCCCAAAACGCCTTGCGGGGGTTGGTCGCCGGCAGGTTCGTCAGGTCGTCGTCCAACTCGTAGACGAGGGGGATGCGCGCGCGGCGGAGCGTCTGAACCAGTCTCGGCACGTCCCATCCCGGAACGGAGAGCATGCGCTGGACAAAAACCGCGTCGGCCCGCGCGAGGACGTCGTCAAGGGACAGGCCGCCGTCGCCCGGAAAAAGCAAGCGCACCCGGTTGGACCGGGCCGCCGAAAAAAAGGGACTTCCACGCGGTAGAAATAGCCCGCCGAAACCCGGGATTCCGGCGTGAGCACGGCAATCCGCAGCGGTTGCATGCGCTCCCCTCCCGCCCCTTTCATCGCGGTCCGGCACACACCGGACGCGCGGTTGCTACATAGTCTATGGCACCGCCTTCTGCGGCGCATGGGTCTCTGCCATCCAACAATCCCCCAATTTTCCAATCAACTTCCTTTCACGACGGGTTCATCCGGAGGTGGTCGGGCTGCCCCTTTACGTCCTCCCGCTCGGCGATGAACGAACCGCCAGCTCGCGCGCCCGCGTCTACGCCTTGCTTCCGTATCTGCAAAAGGCCGGCGTCGACTGCCGGGTGCTCTCCCCTTACGATCCAGAGGCGCTCGCGCCCGTGCTCGATTCCTGCGCCAAAACGCCGACCCTCATCATCCAGAAGCGCCTGCTGGACGACCGCTGGCGACACCGGCTGGTTCGGGCGGGCGTTCGTCTCGTGTTCGACCTCGACGACGCCTACTTTGCCTATGCGCCGACCGAATCACCCGACCGTCCCGCCCATCGCCTGCGCGTGGCCGCGCGCCGGCGGCATCTGGCGCGGATGGTGCAGGCAAGCGCCGTTACCGTCTGCGGCAACGCCTTTCTGGCCGCCTACGCGCACCGCCTGGGAGCCAAGGCCGCCGTCATTCCCACGTGCCTCGACCTGGCGGCGTACCCGCAAAAAGCCCCCGCGCCGCCGCCGGCGGTGCCGGTGATCGGCTGGATCGGCAGCGCCACCAACCTGCCCTATCTGGAGGTCGTGCGCCCGGCGCTTTCTGCGCTGTGCCGCCGCGGCGTCCCGTTCGTCTTTTCCGTCGTCTGCGACCGCGCGCCGGACTGGCCGGACCTCCCCGTGCGGTTTGTGCCGTGGACGGCAAGCGGCTGGTCGGCGGCCCTGCGCTCGTTTGACATCGGGGTGATGCCCCTCTTTTCCGATGACTGGGCGCGCGGAAAATGCGGGTTCAAATTGCTCGAGTACCTGGCGACCGGCATCCCGGCCGTCGCCTCGCCCGTCGGGGTCAACGGCGATATCGTCCGCCACGGGGAAAACGGGTTTCTCGCCGCCGCCTCCGGCGAGTGGGAAGCGTGCTTGGAGCGGCTCCTGGTCGATCCGGCCCTGCGCCGGCGTATAGGCGAAGCCGGGCGCCGCACGGTGGAAGAACGCTTCACGGCAGACCGCGCAGCCGCGCAGTGGCTTGCGCTGCTGCGCCAGGAGGGGTTCACATGAACGGCACGCCGCGGGTGACCGTCATCATCCCCGCCAAAAATGAAGGACCGCATCTGGCACAAACCGTCGCCGGGGTCCTCAAGGCGCAGACGGCGGTCCCCTTCACCGTTCTCGTCGTCGACGACGGCTCGACGGACGGCGGAACCGACGCCCTCGCGCCATACCGGGAAAGCGGTCAGGTGGCCGTCCATCGCACTTCCGGACTGGGGCTCGCCAACGCGCGCAACCTGGGGGCGACGCTGGCCGCCACGCCGTACCTCGTCTTTCTCGACGGCCACGTGTTCGTCCACGATCATTGGCTGGACCCGCTGATTGCCCTCCTCGAAGCCGGAACGGCCGATGCCGTCTGCCCGGCGGTCTACGCCCACAACCGCCCGCGGCGTGTGGGCTTTGGCGTCACCTTTGACGGCCGGCTCCGGTACACGTGGCTGCCGCGCCAGGGGACCGGGCCCTATGCCGTTCCGGTCATTCCCGGATGCGCTTTCGCCATCAAAACCGCCGCGTTTCGGGCCGTAAGAGGATGCAACGAGCGCTTCCGCACATGGGGCTTCACCGACATCGAGCTGTCCCTTAAGCTGTGGCTCTTCGGCTTTCGCTTGTTTGTTCACCCCGGGGTGCGCGTGGGCCATGTGTTTCGCGCCGGCCATCCGTATCCCGTCCCGCCGGAACACGTGAACGCGAACCTGCTCGTGCTGGCCTACTGCCATTTTTCCGAGCCCCGCATTGCCAAGGCCGAGGCGCTGGTACGCGAGGCCCCCTATGGCGAGCGGCTGATCCGCGCCGTGCGGTCCAGCGACGTCTGGGCGGCACGCGCGTGGTACCTGGCCAACCGGACGCACAACGACGATTGGTACATGGAACGCTTTGGCATCCCCTTCTGAACCGAATCCATGAACGACAACGGCCTTCCCACGTCGGGAAGGCCGGTTTTCCATGGGCCACGCGACGCGACACGGCGCGAAAACCGCATTGGTTATCACGCCATTCCCTTTACATTTTTGTATCCTCCCGCAACGAACGTTTAACTTCTTCATGCTGCTTTTCGCACCATTCCCTCCAATTACACGCCCGCTACCGCAGTTGGCACCTCCATTTCGGCATTTCAAACCCAAGAAAACGCTTTCTTAATACAATTTATTTCGTAAATTTAATTATGTGAAGAATTTTATTGTATTAAACTTTCTTAATTTTACTTGACTTATCGCCAAACCTTCAGTATCTTGAAAATTGAATCAACGCATACACCGCATCATCTCTCGGGAGGGGGAAAGCGAAATGAACCAAAACGCGCGTACCAACGAGGGACATGAACCGCTGGAAGCAAAGAAACCGGGTCTCCTATCCGACCGGGAGTGGGAGGAGGTGGCACGCGACGAAACGTTTCGCCATCTGGTCGCAGAAAAAAAACGGTTCATCGTTCCGGCCACGATCTTTTTCCTGGTGTACTACTTCACGTTCATCGTGATGATCGGGTTCTTCAAGTTCCTGAACACAAAAATCTTTGCCAGCGTCAACTGGGCCCACGTGTTTGCCTTGTCCCAATTTTTTATGGCCTGGACGATCGCCATCCTCTACGCCCGCAAAGCCAGCCGCTTCGACCAGTTGGCTGCCTCCATTTCCCAACGCCTGTCGAGGCGAACGTAAGAATTGTGATTGCCGTGCAAAAGTGTAAGCGGTTCCATCTATCGGGCAACAGAAGGAGGGAAATGCACATGTCCACCGGAACGAATATGCTCGCTTTTTGGCTGTTTGTCGCTTTCGTCGTCCTAACGTTGATCATCACCTGGTGGGCTTCCAAACGCACGAAATCGACGACGGAATTTTATACCGCCGGCCGAACGATCTCCGGCATGCAAAACGGGTGGGCCATCGCCGGGGACTACATGAGCGCCGCGTCGTTCCTCGGCATCGCGGGGATCATCGCGTTAAACGGCTACGACGGGTTCATCTACTCCCTCGGCTTTTTTGTCGCGTACCTGTTTGTGCTGCTCATCGTGGCCGAACCGCTGCGCAACACCGGGAAGTACACGTTGGCCGACGTGCTCGCCCTTCGCCTGCGCGAAAAACCGGTTCGCTCGGTGGCCGCCCTGAGCACGCTGACGATCAGCACCTTCTACATGATCGCCCAGCTGGTGGGCGCCGGCGGCCTCATCAAGCTGCTTCTCGGCCTCAACTACGAGCTGTCCATCGTCATCATCGGCGTGCTCATGACGCTGTACGTCACGTTCGGCGGCATGCTGGCCACCACGTGGGTGCAGATCATCAAAGCCGTCCTGCTGATGACCGGAACCGCCCTTTTGGCCATCCTCGTGCTGAAGGAATTTGCCTTCAATCCGATTGCCTTCTGGAACGCGCTGGCCGACAAATTCGGGCAGGACTTCCTGGAACCCGGCAAATACCTCACCAACCCGTGGGAAAACCTGTCCTTGAACATCGCCCTCGTGCTCGGAACGGCTGGCCTTCCGCACATCCTCATCCGCTTCTACACCGTTCCGACGGCACGGGAGGCGCGCAAATCGGTCGTCGTGGCGATGGTCATCATCGGCCTCTTCTACATCCTCACGCCGCTCCTCGGCTTTGGCGCCGCGTACTTTGTCGGCCAGGACCAAATTCAAGCCGTCAACAAGGCCGGCAACATGGCCGCGCCGATGCTGGCCGAAGCGCTGGGCGGGTCCTTCTTCCTGGCCTTTATCTCCGCGGTGGCCTTTGCCACCATTCTCGCCGTCGTCGCCGGGCTGGTCATTTCGGCGGCCAGCGCCTTCGCCCACGACTTTTACACCAACGTCATTCGCCACGGCCGGGCCACGGAAGCCGAGCAGGTACGGGTGGCCAAAATCGCGTCCGTCGGCGTCGGGGTGGCGTCCATCCTGCTGGCACTGCTCGCCAAGGACATGAACGTGGCCTACCTGGTGGGGCTGGCCTTCGCTGTGGCGGCCAGCGCCAACGTGCCGGTGATCGTCCTGACCCTGTTCTGGAAGCGCTTCAACACCGCCGGTGCCGTGGCAGGGATGCTCACCGGGCTCATCTCTGCGGTGGGGTTGGTGCTGATCAGCCCCAACGTCATGAGCCCGGAAACGGCCATCTTTCCGCTCAAAAACCCCGCCCTTGTCTCGGTGCCCCTCGGTTTCCTGGGTGCCTGCCTTGGAACCGTCCTCACGCGCGACCCAAGGGCGCTGTCGCGGTTCCCCGAACTGTACGTCCGCTCGCAAACCGGCATCGGCGCCGAATAAGCCAAACCGGGGCCTCCCCGCTTGGGGATGGCCCCTTCCTTTTCGCCGCCTCGCTGTCGGCCTCGCCAAAGGCGTATTGTCGCGTTCAAAAGGAGAGGGCGGCGTTGGCGGCGTGCACGATTCCCGTGGCGTCGGTGGGCAGGACCTCGGCGAGGAACCGCGCCAGGTCCCACGTGTGCGTCGGCGGGCCGATCACGTCGCGCACCACGGCGACGGGTTCGCCGCGCCGCAAGCGGTCCAGCACCCGCTGCGCGAAGTTTGGCCCGTGGGGACCGTACAGCCAGGCCGTCCGCACGACGAGATGGCGCGCCCAGGCGGCCAACACCGCCTCTTCGCCCCGCAGCTTCGACCAGCCGTAGGTGTTCAGCGGACGGGGGACGTCGTGTTCCACGTAACAGCCGCCCTTTTCTCCGTCAAACACGTAGTCGGTGCTGATGTGCACGAGCCTGGCCCCCACCGCCTCGGCCGCCCGCGCCAGCAGGCCGGGCGCGACGGCGTTGACGCGCAGCGCCGTGACGCGGCGCATTTCGCAGGCGTCCACCTGGGTAAACGCGGCGCAGTTGACGATCGCGTCGGGGCGCAGGGCGCGTACGAGGGCTTCCGTCTGGCAGCGGCAGGCCACGTTCCACGCGTCCCGGCGGTAGGCGTGCACCGTCCACTCCGGCCGGTGGCGGCGCAGCCACGCCGCCAGTTCCATGCCGAGCTGTCCGCCCGCGCCGGCGATCAGCACCCGCATGTCCACCAGTCCCTGTGACGGCGATACCACGCCACCGTGCGGGCAAGCCCTTCGGCAAAGGAAACGCGCGGGGCCCATCCCAAGCGGCGCCGCGTGCGCCGGTCGTCGAGGGCGTAGCGGCGGTCGTGCCCCGGGCGATCGGGCACATGAACAACGTGCGACGGGTCGCGGCCCAGGAGACGCAAGACGGCCTCAGCCACTTCGCGATTCGTTCGCTCCTCACCGGCAGCAATGTGGAACACGTCGCCGGCTTCGCCTTTGACCATTGCCGCTTCCAGGGCCCGACAATGGTCTTCCACGTACAGCCAGTCGCGCCGCTGCTCCCCATCCCCGTACAGCGGAATCGGCCGGTCCTCCAGCGCGCACAGGATGGCTTTGGGAATCAATTTTTCCGGGTGCTGCCGCGGCCCGTAGTTGTTCGTGCACCGGGTGAGGACCACCGGCAACCGGTACGTTCGCACGTACGCCTGGCACAAAAGGTCGCCCCCGGCCTTGCTCGCCGCGTACGGGCTGCTCGGCAAAAGCGGGGCGTCCTCGCCGGCTGTCCCCTGCGCGATGGGCCCATACACTGCGTCGGTTGACACGACCACCACCTTCTGCACGTCATACCGGCGGGCCATTTCCAGAACGCAGTAGGTGCCAAAGACGTTCGTGCGCACAAACGCTTCGGGATCGGCAATGCTCCGGTCGACGTGGCTTTCGGCGGCCAGATGGAACACCACGTCGACCCCATTGCGGAACACCGGCTCGACGTCTTCCGGATTGGCCACGTCCCCCCGCACGAACACGTGGTTTTTGTGCCGCGCCAATTCCGCCAGCGTGGCCCGCGACGTCGCGTAGGTCAGCTTGTCGAAGGTGACCACCGTCGCCCCCGGATAAGCCCGACACAGGTGCTCCACCAGATGGCTGCCGATAAACCCCGCGCCTCCCGTCACGAGAATGCGCATTCGGCCTCCCTCTCTTTCCGTGACGTGTGGATCGACTCGCCCCGATCCCCCCAACATGGGCACGCCGGCCGTCCCCGGCACCCCGTCGTCGCTGCTTTATGGTATGATGTGGGGGAGATAACCGTGCGCTGGGCCCGATGGGGCGTGTCAACTCACATAAAAACCTAACCGAAGTGAAGCCGGTCACTCACGAGAAAATCT
>NZ_BMOF01000035.1 GCF_014646935.1 Calditerricola satsumensis
ACTACAGCGATGACGAGTACTGAGGTGCAGACGGCGTTGACTTTTCCGCCGGCGTTCCGTAAAATAACCAATGGGCTTTTTAAGAGATCAGACGGGAAAACAAAAGTGCCCCTGTTTCCAACAGGCGTCACTTTTGTTTTTTTTATGTGTTTTCTTCGATCCTCTGACACTGGCAGGGAAAGAGAGGGAAACACCGATGACCAAATACATTTTTGTGACGGGCGGTGTGGTTTCATCTCTTGGAAAGGGCATCACGGCCGCTTCGCTCGGCCGGCTGCTCAAAAACAGGGGCCTGAGCGTCACGATCCAGAAATTTGATCCGTACATCAACGTGGACCCGGGGACGATGAGCCCGTATCAGCACGGCGAGGTGTTCGTCACGGAAGACGGGGCGGAAACCGACCTCGATTTGGGGCACTACGAGCGGTTTATCGACATCAATTTGAACCAGAACAGCAACGTCACGACGGGGAAGATCTACTCGGCGGTCATCGCCAAGGAGCGCCGCGGCGATTACCTCGGCGGCACGGTGCAGGTGATCCCGCACATCACCAACGAGATCAAGGAGCGCGTCTTCCGCGCCGGCCGCGAGACGGGCGCCGATGTCGTCATCACCGAGATTGGCGGGACCGTCGGCGACATCGAGAGCCTGCCCTTCCTGGAGGCGATTCGCCAGATCAAGAGCGACATCGGCCGCGAGAACGTGATGTACATCCACTGCACGCTGGTGCCGTATTTGCGCGCCGCGGGCGAGCTGAAGACCAAGCCGACGCAGCACAGCGTCAAGGAGCTGCGCAGCCTGGGCATTCAGCCCAACGTGATCGTCTGCCGGACGGAAAAACCGCTGTCGCCGGACATGAAGGAAAAGATCGCCCTGTTCTGCGACATCGACCCGGGCGCGGTGATCGAGGCGCGCGACGCGGACATCCTGTACGAAGTGCCGCTCATGCTGCAGGAGCAGGGCCTCGACGAGTACGTCGTTCGCTACCTCGGTTTCGACTGCGGCCCGGCCGACATGCGCGAGTGGCGGGCCTTCGTGGAGAAGATCCGCGGGCTGAAGGAGAAAACGCGCA
The DNA here is from genome assembly GCF_014646935.1 of Calditerricola satsumensis. Classification (GTDB taxonomy): domain Bacteria; phylum Bacillota; class Bacilli; order Calditerricolales; family Calditerricolaceae; genus Calditerricola; species Calditerricola satsumensis. The sequence goes on from NZ_BMOF01000035.1 coordinate 1,074, forward strand.
TCGCCCTGGTCGGCAAATACGTCTCCTTGCGCGACGCCTACCTCAGCGTGGCGGAAGCCCTCTTGCACGCCGGCGTGGCCAACGACACCGAGGTGGTGATCGACTGGGTCAACTCCGAGGAGGTCACCGCCGACAACGTGGACGCGCTGCTGGGTGAGGCCGACGGCATCCTCGTGCCGGGCGGGTTTGGCGATCGCGGCATCGACGGCAAGATTGCCGCCATCCGCTATGCCCGGGAGCGGCGCATTCCCTTCCTCGGCATCTGCCTCGGCATGCAGATGGCGGTGGTGGAGTTTGCCCGCCATGTGCTCGGCTGGACGGAGGCGCACAGCTCGGAGATCGACCCGGCCACGCCCTATCCGGTGATTGACCTCTTGCCGGAGCAGAAGGAGATTGAAGACCTCGGCGGCACGATGCGGCTGGGCGCTTACCCGTGCGCGATCGTGGAGGGCAGTTTGGCCCACCGCGCCTATGGGACGACGCTGGTGCGCGAGCGCCATCGCCATCGCTACGAGTTTAATAACCAGTACCGCGAGGCGCTGGAACGGGCGGGGCTGCGCGTCACCGGAACGTCGCCCGATGGCCGGCTGGTGGAGATCATCGAGCTGGCCGACCACCCGTGGTTTGTGGCCACGCAGTTCCATCCGGAGTTCACGTCGCGCCCCAACCGACCGCAGCCGCTGTTCCGCGACTTTGTGCGCGCGGCCAAGGCGTATCGCGCGGCGCGGTGAGGAAGAAGCCGAACGGCGCGGTAAAGCGCGGGATGTGGTGTCGGGATTTCGGAGCTTGTGGGCCTGGTGGCCGGGCTCCGAATTTTTTACCCGAAAAAATACGAAATATTCCTGCTCTCAGAAGGATATAGGCCCCGCTTTGGAGAAAAAAAGGGACGTGGGGTGTTGTGCCGCTGGGGAGGCCAATTCTTCAGGGGGGATTTCCATGGCAAACGGGAAAACGGTGCTCATCGTTGACGACCAGTACGGCATCCGCGTGCTCCTGCACGAGCTGCTGGAGCAGGAAGGGTACACCATCCTGTTGGCGGCCAACGGCAAGCAGGCCATCGAGATCGTGGAGCGCCAGGTTCCGGATCTCGTCATCCTCGACATGAAGATTCCCGGCATGAACGGTTTGGAGATCCTCAAGAAAATCAAAAAAATTGACAGCCGCATCAAGGTGATCATGATGACGGCGTACGGCGAACTTGATATGATAAAAGAAGCGACGGCGCTCGGCGTGCTGGCCCATTTCACCAAGCCCTTTGACATTGACGAGCTGCGCAACACCGTACGCGAGCAGCTCGCGTCCTGACGGGGGATGGGGAGGATGGAGGCCGTCATCCGCGTGCGCATGAGCGCCTCCGACGCCCACTACGGCGGCCAGTTGGTCGACGGGGCGCGCATCCTGGCGCTGTTTGGCGACGTGGCCACCGAGCTCCTCATCCGCCACGACGGAGACGAGGGCCTGTTTGTGGCCTATGACGCGGTGGAATTTAAGGCGCCGGTTTACGCGGGGGATTACATTGAGGCGCGCGGGCGGATCGACCGCGTGGGGAACACCTCGCGGCACATGACCTTCGAAGCGTACAAGGTGATCGCCGCAAGCCAAGACCCCAACCGTCCCTCGGCGGCCACGGTGCTGGCCGAACCGGTGCTCGTCTGCCGCGCGTCGGGGACGTGCGTCGTGCCCAAGGAACGGCAGCGGAAGCCGGCCGAGTAGGCCCTGCCTTCGCGTTGTGGCCGCGCATCCGGTGGGCGGGCGGAAAGCGGCCGGCGTGGAAACGCTTCCGTGGGCGACGCCGGATCGAGCTTGCTGGATAGGGGGGCGATGGGGTGGAGAAACTCGTGATAACCGCGGCCGTGGTTGGCGCGGAGGTGACGCGCGCCCATCACCCGCGCATCCCGTATACCCCCGAAGAGATTGCCGACGAGGCGGTGCGCGCGTGGGAAGCCGGGGCGGCGATCATCCACCTGCACGCGCGACGCCCGGACGGCACGCCAACACAGGACCGCGACGTGTACGCCGAGATCATCGCCCGCATCCGCGCCCGCTGCGACGCCATCCTTCAGGTGTCCACCGGGGGCGCCATCGGCATGACGCCAGAGGAGCGGATGGCGCCGCTGGAGCTTCAGCCGGAGATGGCCACGCTGACGACGGGAACGGTCAACTTCGGCGACGGGGTGTTTTTCAATCCGCCCGACGTCGTGGAGCGGTTTGCCCGCGAGATGAAGGCGCGCGGCGTGCGTCCGGAGTTTGAAATCTTCGACGTGGGGATGATCGAGGGTGCGCTGGCGCTGGTGCGGAAGGGGCTGGTGGAGGGACACCTCCACTTTGATTTTGTGATGGGGGTTCCGGGAGGCATCCCGGCGACTGTGGACAACCTGGTCCACCTGGTGCGCCAGCTGCCGCCGGGCGCCACGTGGACGGTGGCCGGCGTGGGACGCCATCAGCTGCCGATGGCCGTGCACGCCCTGGTGATGGGCGGGCACGTGCGCGTCGGCTTCGAGGACAACGTTTACTACGCCAAAGGGGTGCTGGCCGAGAGCAACGCGCAGCTGGTCGAGCGGATCGTGCGCCTGGCCCGCGAGATCGGGCGGGAGGTGGCCACGCCCGACGAAGCGCGCGCGCTCTTGGGCATCCCGCAGCGCCGTACATAGCGGAACAATCTGCATCCAAAGGAGGAGTCACCATGCCGCTTGTCCCGATGACGGCGTTTTTGCCGCGTGCCAAAGCGGAGGGCTTTGCTGTCGGCCAGTTCAACATGAACAACCTGGAGTTTACGCAGGCGATCATCGAAGCGGCCGAGGAGGAGAAGTCCCCGCTCATCTTCGGGGCCAGCGAGGGGGCCATCAAGTACATGGGGGGTCCCGACGTGGTGGTGGCCCTGGCCAAGGTGTTCGCCGACCGTTCGAGCGTGCCGGTGGCCCTGCACCTCGATCACGGTTCCAGCTTTGACATGGTGATGAAGTGCATCCGCGCCGGGTTTACCTCGGTCATGATCGACGGTTCCCACCTGCCCCTTGACGAAAACATTGCCCTGACGAAGAAAGTGGTCGAGGCCGCCCACGCCGTGGGCGTCTCCGTCGAAGCGGAGCTGGGCAAGATCGGCGGAACCGAGGACGACCTCTCCGTCGACGAGGAGGACGCCATGCTGGCCGACCCCGACGAGGCCATCCGCTTCTGGGAGGAGACGCGCGTCGACGCCCTGGCCCTCGCCGTGGGCACGGCGCACGGCCTGTACAAAGGCGAGCCGAACATCCGCTTCCACATCATCGAGAAGGTGGCCCAAAACATCGAGGCGCCGATTGTCCTCCACGGCGGCTCGGGGGTGCCGGACGAGCAGATCCGCAAGGCGATCCGCCTCGGTGTGGGCAAGATCAACGTCAACACCGAAAACCAGGTGGCGTGCACGGAAACGGTGCGCAAGATCCTGGCCGAAAAGCCGTCCCTCTACGACCCGCGCAAGTACCTGGGTCCCGCGCGCGAGGCGATGAAGGAAGTGGTCAAGCAAAAGATGCGGCTCTTCGGCAGCAGCGGAAAAGCCTAAAACTTCGCGGAGGGAACGGGCGTGAAGCTGTTCATCGACTCGGCCAACATTGACGAAATCCGCGCCGCCCACGAGATGGGCGTCATCGCCGGGGTGACGACCAACCCGACCCTGGTGGCCAAGGAAGGGCGTCCCTTCCAGGACGTGTTGCGGGACATCATCGACATTGTCGACGGCCCGATCAGCGCGGAAGTGATCAGCACCGACGCGGAGGGGATGATCCGCGAAGGGGAACAGCTGGCGGCGCTGTCCAAGAACATCGTCATCAAGATTCCCATGACCGTCGAAGGCCTGAAGGCGGTCAAGGCGCTGACGAAAAAGAAGATCCGCACGAACGTCACGCTCATCTTCTCGGCCAACCAGGCGCTGTTGGCCGCGCGGGCGGGGGCGACGTATGTCTCCCCGTTCATCGGGCGCCTCGACGACGTCAGCCACAACGGCCTGGAGCTGATCGGCACGATCGCCGAGATCTTCGCCCGCCACGGCATCGATACGGAGATCATCGCCGCCAGCGTGCGCCATCCCCTGCACGTGACGGAAGCGGCCCGCCTGGGCGCCCATATCGCCACGGTGCCGTATAAGGTGATTGAGCAGATGGTCAAACACCCGCTCACCGACATCGGCCTCGAGAAGTTCCTGGCCGACTGGGAGAAGGCCAGGGCTGCCCAGCAGGCATAACCTCTTCCGCGCGGGAAACGGCATGAGGATGCCGTTTCCCCCTTCCTTTTTCCTTTTCCCGCGGCACATGTCGCCGCTTTGGTTCCCGCGCTTCCCGATCCGCTTTTCCCATGTGACAGTTGACCAACCCGTTTCCCCGTCGGAAAAAAGCCGCTTTGGTCTTCGCGGCCGACCTCGTTTGCGGTGCGCCGTTTCGTCTGTTTCCAAACTTTCGCTTGGCGCGGAAAAGGAGGGAATGGCTGTGGAACGCAGTTTGACCCTGGAGCTGGTTCGCGTCACGGAAGCGGCCGCCCTGGCCGCGGCGCGGTGGATGGGGCTGGGCAAGAAGGACGAAGCCGACGACGCGGCGACGACGGCCATGCGCCGCGAGTTTCAGCACGTGCCGATGGACGGCGTGGTGGTGATCGGCGAAGGGGAGATGGACGAGGCGCCGATGCTGTACATCGGCGAGCGGCTGGGGCAGGGCGTGCCCCCGGAGGTGGATGTGGCCGTCGATCCGCTGGAAGGGACGAACATCGTGGCCAAAGGGCTGTGGAACGCCCTGGCTGTAGTGGCCGTGGCCGACCGCGGCAACCTGCTGCACGCGCCGGACATGTACATGGAGAAGATTGCCGTGGGGCCCGAAGCCGTCGGCGCCATCGACATCAACGCTTCGGTGAAGGACAACCTGAAGGCGGTGGCCAAAGCCAAGAACAAGGACATCGAAGACTTGGTGGCCGTCGTGCTCGACCGGCCGCGCCACGCCAAGCTGATCGAGGAGATCCGCGAGGCCGGCGCGCGGATCAAGCTGATTTCCGACGGCGATGTGGCCGCGGCGATCAACACGGCCTTCCCCAACACCGGCGTCGACATCCTCTTCGGCATCGGCGGGGCGCCGGAAGGGGTGCTGGCCGCCGTGGCGCTGAAGTGCCTGGGCGGCGAAATCCAGGGCCGGTTGTGCCCGCAAAACGACGAGGAATACGAACGTTGCAAGCGCATGGGGCTCGAGGACCCGCTGCGCGTGCTGCGCATGGAAGACATGGTCAAAGGGGACGACGCCATCTTTGCCGCCACCGGGGTAACCGACGGGGAGCTCTTGCGCGGCGTGCGCTTTTTGAGCCGCACCCGGGCGACGACGCATTCCGTGGTGATGCGGGCCAAAACGGGTACGGTGCGCTTTATCGAAGGGGTTCACCGCTTGGAGCGGAAGCCCAGCTTCCAGCTTGTGGCGGAGGATGCCCAAGGAGCCGAACGCCCATGAATCTGTCGCTGGCCGAGTTGGAAAGCATGACCTTGCGCGAGCTCTACAAGCTGGCGCGCGCGTACCAGATCCCGTCCTACGGGAGCATGAAGAAGAAAGAGCTCGTCTTCGCCATCTTAAAGGCGCAGGCCGAACGGGACGGGTATCTGTTCATGGAAGGCATCCTCGACATCCTCCCGGAAGGATACGGCTTTTTGCGGCCCGTCCACTACCTCCCCTCCAATGAGGACATCTACATCTCCGCCTCGCAGATCCGCCGCTTTGACCTGCGCAACGGCGACAAGGTATCCGGAAAGGTGCGGCCGCCGAAGGAAAACGAGCGGTATTTCGGCCTCCTGCAGGTGGAGGCCGTCAACGGCGAAGATCCCGAGCTGGCTGCCGAGCGGCTGCACTTCGCCGCCCTCACCCCCCTCTACCCGCAGGAGAAGCTGACCCTTGAGACGACGCCGGACAAGCTGTCGACGCGCATCATCGATCTTCTCTGCCCCGTCGGAAAGGGGCAGCGCGGCCTCATCGTCGCCCCGCCCAAGGCCGGCAAAACGATGTTGCTCAAGGAGATCGCCAACAGCATCGCCACCAACTACCCCGACATCGAACTGTTTGTCCTCCTCATCGACGAACGCCCCGAAGAAGTGACCGACATGCAGCGGTCCGTGCGCGGCGAGGTGGTGTACTCCACCTTTGACGAGGTCCCCGAACATCACATCAAGGTGGCCGAACTCGTTCTTGAGCGCGCCATGCGCCTCGTCGAACACAAGCGCGACGTGGTCATCCTCCTCGACAGCTTGACGCGCCTGACCCGCTCCTACAACCTGATCATTCCTCCCAGCGGGCGGACGCTGTCGGGCGGCATCGATCCGGCCGCCTTCCACCGCCCGAAGCGGTTTTTTGGCGCGGCGCGCAACGTCGAAGAGGGCGGAAGCCTGACCATTCTCGCCACGGCGCTGGTCGACACGGGTTCGCGCATGGACGAGGTCATCTATGAGGAATTCAAAGGCACCGGCAACATGGAATTGCACCTCGACCGCCGCTTGGCCGAGCGGCGCATCTTTCCGGCCATCGACATCCGGCGTTCGGGGACCCGCCGCGAGGAACTGCTGCTTACGAAGGAGGAGCTCGAAAAGGTGTGGGCCCTGCGCAGGGTGATGCAGGACGGACCCGAATTTGTGGAGCTCTTTTTGCGCCGGTTGCGGGAGACGAAGAGCAACGCCGAGTTTTTGGCCACCTTTGACGTAAAGGAATGGGCCGCAGCGGGCAAGGGACGCGTCGCTTCCTCATAACCCATCAGGAATGGGTTTTCATGGATCAGAAATAACGATTTGCAGTTTCCAGCGTTTTTCTGTATGCTGGAGGTGGTGAAGGGGCTCAGAATTTTGGCACACTTATGGGCGACGATGAGGGGGCATGTGGTGCATGGAGTCGAAAGTGCGCGAGGAGATGGAACAGTACGTCCGGGAGCGGTTTCTGGAACTGTATCCCAAAACCAAAAAATCATGGAGACGATCAGCCAGATCGCCGGCGAGAGCGGCCTGGGGTATAGCCGGACGTACCAGATCTATCGCCGACAGAAAGACGAGATTTTTCGCCAGGTGGAACGGTTCTCGCGTTCGGAACTGAATGCCGCGCGCCCGAACCGCGAGGAGATCATCGCCTATATGACCCGGCTCATTGACGAAGAAGGCTGGGAGCGCGATCAGGCCATCCGCGAGGCGGCGCGAAAGTTTCAACGAAGCTACCAATTTTGTTATCAAATCTTGCTCAAGGCGCGTCCCGATCTGAAAAAGGCCCGCCGTAGGGGCGGACAAAGCGTCTATGATCTCCTGGAACGGCAGCCGCGATTGGATCACGTCGTGCGCCAGACGGCCATTCGGCAGCTGGTCAGTTTTTTGCACACCCTGGCGCACCTCAAGCGCAGCGTGCAGGCGGAGCACGAGCGGCTTTCGCGACAGGTTCAGGAACTGTTGGTTCAGCTCGGCAGCGTGCAGAAACAGGTGGAAAAGTGGATCGCCGAATTGGAGGAGCGCCCGGTGGTGGCGGAAAACGGAGCGGTCCGGGAGGAAGCGACCGCCGGGGCGGCCGAATCGGCGACAGGACGGGAATAGATCGGGTTCTAAGGTCGCGCGCGGGCGCATATCCTCGAAGCAAAACGCCTGTGTCCACAGGCGAAAGGCGAGGTGAGGGTATTGACGCTGCGGCGACTGGCGCTGTCATCCGCCGTGTTGGCCGGTGTGGGTATCGGCGTCTCGACCCACTCGGCCAGCGCGCGCCCGGATGACCACCACGCGGCGGCGGAACACGTGGTCAAGGAGGCGTTGTTTCGCACGTTCAGTCCGCTTGCCGTCGTGCCCGATCGGGTGTGGGAAGCCGAGCAAAGCCGCATCCCGGTGACGTACACGGTCCGACCTGGGGATACGCTGTCGCAAATTGCGTACCGTTTCGGCGTTTCGGTTCACGAGCTGATGGCCGCCAACGGCCTGCGCCATCCGCATACCATCCGGGCCGGGAAGACGCTCAAGGTGCTGCTGCGCAAAGAGCTATACGTCGTCGGCGTCGGAGAGACCCTGGACCAAATCGCCGAAAAGAAAGGGGTTGCCCTCGACGACCTGCTGCGCAACAATCCCGAAGTGCGGGCCTACGACGGACAAGTTTATGCTGGGCAGGTGTTGGTGGTTCCCCGCGACATGCCCAAAGGGGTTCCCTTGCCGAGCAAACGCAAATCGGTGGTGCGCGTGGCGAGTGCGGTGTCCTCGGAACCGCCGGCCGAAGAAGGGGCGGACCGCGAGCGATCCGTTCGCGCCACGCGCGCCAAACCCGGCCCTTATGCCAATGGGATGCCGCTTTCCTGGCCGGTGGCCGGGGAAATGGTCATCACCAGCCGCTTCGGCATGCGTTGGGGACGCCTGCATGAGGGGATCGACATTTGGCATCCCGATGAGTGGCGGACGCCGATCCGCGCTGCCCGCCGCGGCGTGGTGATCGAGGCGGGGGCGAGCGGTGGCGGGTACGGGCGCCTTGTGGTGATCGATCACGGGCGCGGCATAGAAACGGTTTACGCCCATTTGCGCCGGGTCGTCGTCTCCGCGGGGCAAACGGTTGAGACCGGCGACATCATTGGCTATATGGGGCAAAGCGGGCACACGACCGGCGTGCACCTGCATTTTGAAGTCCGCCTCTACGGGCGACCGGTCGACCCGCTTACCTACCTCCAGTAGGGGAAGGCACCTCCTGGGAAAGCCGGCGGCTTTCTTGTCCGCTCCAAGAAGTCGTGTTATAATCACATCATGTGCGCATGCCCGTCCAAAAAGGAGTGGCAGATTTTTTCGGGGAAAGAGGTGAACGAGCATGAAACCGGGCATCCATCCGGAATACAAAATCACCACGGTAACCTGCGCCTGCGGAAACACCTTTGAAACGGGTTCGGTAAAAGCCAACCTGCGTGTGGAAATTTGCTCGGCATGCCATCCGTTCTTCACCGGCAAGCAGAAGTTTGTCGATACGGGTGGCCGTGTGGACCGCTTCAAGAAAAAATTTGGCCTGTAATCCTCTCGATGATGTGCACGCCGGTTCCGCGGGAGCCGGTTTTTCTTTTGCGCGGGTGATGGAGATGGACAGAGGGAGCGGTGGGCATGCAACCCCTTAAGCGCAACGGATGGATTGAAGTGATATGCGGGAGCATGTTTTCGGGGAAAAGCGAGGAGCTGATCCGGCGGATCAAACGCGCGCGCATTGCCCGGCAGACGGTGCAGGTGTTTAAGCCGCGCCTGGACAACCGTTACGCGCCGGATGCCGTGGTTTCCCACAACGGCGCGCTGGAACAGGCCGAGAGCGTCGCCCGGGCGGAGGAGCTGCTCGATCGCGTGTGGCCCCACGCCGACGTGGTCGCCGTCGACGAGGTCCAGTTTTTCGACGACGCGATCGTCGACGTGGCTGAGGTGCTGGCGGGCCGCGGCGTGCGCGTGATCTTGGCGGGACTGGATCTGGATTTTCGCGGCGAGCCCTTTGGCCCGACGCCGCTTCTCATGGCGCGGGCCGAATACGTGACGAAGCTGCACGCCATTTGCGTCCGGTGCGGCCAGCCGGCGACGCGCACGCAGCGCTTGGTCAACGGCAGGCCGGCCCACTACAACGATCCGGTCATTTTGGTCGGTGCGGCGGAACGCTACGAGGCCCGCTGCCGCCATTGCCACGAGGTGCCGGGCAAGCCCGCAGCGGCGGGCCTGGCGCATCCGGCCGTGCCACAAGCTGACGGCTGAGGAAGCCATCGTCCTGCATGGCTCCTTTCCGGCCGGGCATCCTAACAGCAGGAGGTGGGGCCCATTGTGGCGAGCAGTACGGTGGTTCCTCCCGGCTGCGGTCTTGTGCGGTTGGCTTTCCGCATGCGCCCCGAACGCCGCCCCGGGCGGCGAGGGCTCGCAGGTGTCGCCCTACGGGGTGGGCGGCGATGCGGGACGGCGCGAGACGGGACGCATCACCCCCTTTGACACCACCGACGGCGGCCGTCGCGAATTGAACCCGAACCTGTTCCGCGGCCCGGGCTTTCAGGCCAATCCAACGGACCTGGCCGACCAACTGGCCCGGCGCCTGGAGCGCATCCCGGGGGTGGAGAACGCCACGGTGGTGATTGCCGGCGGGAATGTCTACGTCGGCTTGGATCTCGACCGCCGCACGCCCCCACAGACCGCCGACCGCATTCGCGACGAAGCGCGCAGCCTCGTTCGTGCGAAATTGTCGCGCTATGACGTCTATGTGACGGCCGATCGGTCGCTTACGGGGCGCTTGCTGGAAATTCGTGACGGTTGGCGAAACGGTACGCCGCTGGACAACTACAACGGCGATCTCCTCCGCATCCGACGGAGCATCGAAACGGCACCGTAACATCCGCGCTCTCCGCGCCCCAAGGGCGATGGGGAGCGTTTTTGCTGGGATCCGGTGTCGTTTTCTTTCCCGCATTGGCGTTGTAAAATATGATACTATGGATACCCCAACATCGAGGTGAACGGCCGTGTTGGAACGATTGGAAGCGGTCGTGGCGCGATATGAGGAATTGAGCCGGCTGCTGTGCGATCCGGAAGTGGTCAACGATCCGGAAAAGCTGCGCACCTACGCCAAGGAGCAGGCCGACTTGGAGGAGACGGTGACCACCTACCGCGCCTACAAGCGCGTGTGCGAGGAATTGGAACAGGCCGAGGCCATGCTGGAAGAAAAGCTGGACGACGAGCTGCGCGCCCTGGTTAAGGAAGAGATTTCCTCCTTGACCGAGCAGAAGGAGGCCCTCGAGACGCAGCTCAAGAGGCTTCTGTTGCCCAAGGACCCGAACGACGAGAAGAACGTCATCGTCGAGATCCGCGCGGCGGCGGGTGGGGAAGAGTCGGCCCTCTTCGCCGCCGACCTGTTCCGCATGTACACGCGCTATGCCGAGCGCAAAGGCTACCGCACGGAGATTCTCGAGGCCCATCCGACCGACCTGGGCGGGTTTAAAGAGGTGATCTTCACCGTCCAGGGGCGCGGCGCGTACAGCCGCCTGAAGTTTGAAAGCGGGGCCCACCGCGTCCAGCGCATCCCGGTGACGGAGTCGGGCGGCCGGATTCACACCTCGACGGCAACGGTGGCCGTTCTGCCGGAGATGGAAGAGGTGGAGGTGGAGATCGACGAGAAGGATCTCCGCATCGACACTTTCCGTGCCAGCGGCCACGGCGGCCAGCATGTGAACAAGACGGAGTCGGCGGTGCGCATCACCCACCTGCCGACGGGAATTGTCGTTTCGTGCCAGGACGAGAAGTCGCAGATCAAAAACCGCGAAAAGGCGATGCGCGTGTTGCGCGCCCGGGTCTACGAGTTCTACCGCAAGCAGCGGGAGGCAGAGCTGGCCGACGCGCGCAGGAGCCTGGTCGGCACCGGCGAGCGCAGCGAGCGCATCCGCACCTACAATTTCCCCCAAAACCGCGTGACCGATCACCGCATCGGCCTGACGCTGCACAAGCTGGACCTTGTCCTGGACGGCGACCTCGACGAGATCATCGACGCGCTCATTGTGCACGAGCAGGCCGAACTCTTGAAAAAGGCCGAGTGAGGGCCGATGGCCACCGTCCGTGAAGCCTTCCAGCGGGCTTCTCTTCGGTTGCGCCGCGCAGGGGTAGACAGCGCCGTGTCCGACGCGGAGCGCTTGGTGCGTTTCGTCCTCGGCTGGCCGCGCGAGCGCTTTTTTGCGCATCCGGACGCGGTCCTGCCGCCCGGGGCCGAGGAGCGCCTTGACGCCCTGGTGGCCCGGCGCGCCGCCGGCGAGCCGCTGCAGTACCTCCTCGGGGAGCAGGAGTTTTACGGCCGCCCGTTTCGCGTGACGCCGGCCGTGCTCATTCCCCGCCCGGAGACGGAGGTGCTGGTGGAGGCGGTCCTGGCGGCAACCGACGCGATATGGTCGCCGCATGCCGCCCTCGCTGCGGTCGACGTGGGCACCGGCAGCGGGGCCATCGCCGTGACGCTGGCCGCCGAGCGCCCGCGCTGGCGGGTATGGGCCGTCGACTGCTCCGCCGAGGCCTTGGCCGTGGCGCGGGAAAACGCCGCCCGCCACGGGGTGGCCGCGCGCGTCGCCTTCGCGTGCGGGTCGTGGCTGGCGCCGCTGCGCCGGGAGGGACGGCGCGTGCAGGTCGTCGTGTCCAACCCGCCGTACATTCCCACGGCCGACATTGCCGGGCTCGAGCGGGAAGTGCGCGACCACGAGCCGCGCCTGGCCCTGGACGGCGGCCCGGATGGCCTGAACGCGTACCGCAGCCTGGCGCGGGAGCTGCCCGACGTGTTGGATCGCCGCGCCGTTGTGGCCGTCGAGGTGGGGGCGGGCCAGGCCGAAGCGGTGGCCGGCCTCTTTCGGGCGACCGGCCTGTTTGCCCGCCTCACCGTCACGCCGGATTTGGCCGGCATTCCGCGCGTCGTCGTCGCCGTGCGGGAGGGGTGAGCGCCCGGCGCAGCGCCGGCGGGCCGGCTGCGGCTGCGCGCCGTCCGAACCTCCGTTCCCCGTTTGAACGTCCACCCACCCGTCGATACTGGGACCAGGGAGAGGACGGAGGGGAACAAGATGACGGATCGGTTGCGGTGGCTCGTTGCGTTGACGGGTCTCATTTTGGTCATCGTGTGGGTGGCGCACGGGCGCGCGACGAGCGTGACGGCGAACGTGGCGCTGCCGGATGCGGCGGATGCGGCCATTCCCGCCGAAGCGATTCGCTTTCGCGTGATTGCCAACAGCGACGCGCCGGAGGACCAGGCCGTCAAGCGGGCGGTGCGCGATGCGGTGGTGGCGCACCTGGAAGACGTGCTGCGCGGCGCGCAAAGCGTGGACGAGGCGCGCGCGCACCTGGCGAAGGCCCTGCCGACGATTGAAGCGCTGGCGGTCAAGACCGTGCGCGCCGCCGGCTTTGCCTACCCTGTGGACGTGACGCTGGGCCGGGTGCCCTTTCCGACCAAGCGCTATGGCACGCGCATCTACCCGGCCGGCGAGTACGAGGCCCTGCGCATCACGCTGGGCGACGGCCGCGGGCAGAATTGGTGGTGCGTCCTCTTTCCGCCGCTGTGCTTTGTGGACATGGCCGGCAGCGACGCCGTGGCCTCGCAGCCGGGGCCAGCGGCGGCACAGGCGGCGGAGGACGAACGCCCCGTGGAAACGCGCTTCTTTCTCCTCGACGTGCTTCGGCGTCTGCTGGAATGGTTGTGGGGATGAGGGCGGGATACCGGGCCGTCGGCACGCTGCCGACGGCTTTCTCGCGTTGCGGAGGGCGCCGCGGCACCCGACCCCTTGTTATCCACAAGTTGTTCACATGTTGTTGAAAAATTTCGGCCTTCCGCCCTATACTAGGACAAGTACGTCCCTTGCGCGCGACAAGCCCGCCCGTTGCGGCGCGTCCACGCCACAAAACGCCATGCGGCAAAGAAGGAGCGAGACGACGATGCAGACAACGGTGTGGCGCATCGATGCCGCCGAACCCGGATGGGAGACCGGCGCGGCGATCCGCGAAGCCGCCGCCCTGCTGCGGCGCGGCGAACTGGTGGCCTTTCCGACGGAGACGGTCTACGGATTGGGGGCCGACGCCACCAACGACGCCGCCGTGGCGCGGATCTTTGCGGCCAAGGGGCGGCCGGCGGACAACCCCCTGATCGTTCACGTGGCCGACAAACGGCAACTGGCCACCCTCGTCGCGGATGTGCCGGAGGTTGCCCGGCGCCTCATCGACCGCTTCTGGCCGGGGCCGCTTACCCTGGTGTTGCCCCATCGGGGGACGGTCTCGCCGCGCGCCACCTGCGGCCTGCCCACCGTGGCCGTGCGCATGCCGGCCCATCCCGTCGCCCGCGCCCTCATCGCCGCCGCCTGCGTGCCGGTGGCGGCGCCCAGCGCCAACCGGTCGGGGAAGCCGAGCCCGACGACGGCCGAGCACGTGTTGGCCGACCTGGCGGGGCGCATCGCGGGGGTGGTGGATGGCGGGCCGACGGCGGTGGGCGTCGAGTCGACGGTCCTCGATCTGACGACGCCGGTGCCCACCATTCTGCGCCCCGGCGGCGTAACGCGGGAGGAGTTGGCGGCGGTGGTGGGGGAGGTGTCCCTCGATCCGGCCCTCGTGCGGGAAGGGGAAACGCCCCGCTCGCCCGGCGTCAAGTACACCCATTACGCGCCGGCGGGGGAAATGACGCTGGTGGCCGGAGCCCCTGAGGAGGCGGCGCGCCGCATTCAGCGCCTCGCCGACGAGGCGGCCCGGCGCGGCGAGCGGGTCGGCATTCTGACCACCGAAGACGGCCGGCACCGGTACCGCGGCCCGCATGTCGTGGTGCCCTGCGGCCGGCGCGACGATTTGGCCAGCGTGGCGGCTGGCCTCTACGCGGCGCTGCGGCGCTTTGACCAAGAAGGGGTGACGCGGATCTACGCGGAGACGTTTCCGGAGGTGGGCATCGGCGCGGCGCTGATGAACCGCCTGCGCAAGGCTGCGGGCGGACGCATCGTGCCGGGCGACTCCGCCTAGGGGATGCGCAGGTCTAACCCCTTCCCCGCGCGCATAAGGCTGGAAAAGCGGGGGAGGGGTTGAGGTTGTGGGAAACCTCCGGGCAATGGGGGCAACTGCTCACCTGGTGGCTGCTGGCCGTCGCCCTTGGGCTGGACGCCTTTTCGCTCTGCGTGGGCATCGGGCTTGCGGGCATCCGCCTGCGCCAGGTGATGCGCGTGAGCGGAACGATCGGTGCCTTTCACGTGATGATGCCGCTCATCGGCGTCGCGCTGGGCCAGGTGCTGGTGCCCTTTGTCGGCAGCCTGGCCACGCTGCTTGGCGGGCTTTTGCTCTCGTTTCTGGGCCTGCACATGCTGTGGCACGCCAGCCGCGGACACGCCCAGCCGACGGGCGTGTATCTGAGCGGAACCGGCCTCCTGCTCTTTGCGCTGACGGTCAGCCTGGATGCCCTCTCCGTTGGATTCTCCCTCGGGCTGCTTGCGGGGAGCGCCGCCTTGGCCGTTGCCCTGTTCGGCCTGATGGGCTTTTTGATGGCGGGGTTTGGCCTGTTGGTCGGGCGCCGCGTGGGGCGCTGGCTGGGCGAGTACAGCGAGGCCTTCGGCGGCCTCATCCTGGTTGCGTTTGGCTTCAAACTGATCGTAGGCGGTTGAAAGCGGCGACCGTTGTCCAGGAGTAGCCGAACGGTAGGGGGAATGGCGGTGAAGGTGCTGTTTGTGTGCACAGGGAACACGTGCCGAAGCCCGATGGCGGAAAAACTGTTTCGCCGCCTGGCCGAGGAGGCCGGCCTGGCCGTCGACGCGCGCTCGGCCGGTTTGGCGGCTGCAGAGGGCGCGCCGGCGTCGAAACATGCCCGCGCTGTGCTGAAGGAACGCGGCCTCGACGACGCGCACCGGTCCCAAACGGTGTCGGCCGAGCTGATGGCGTGGGCCGACGTGGTCCTGACGATGACCCGCGCCCATAAGGAGCAGTTGTGCCTGCGCTTTCCCGAACACGCCGAAAAGGTGCACACGCTGAAGGAGTTTGCCGAAGACTCCCCCGAATTGCGCCAGCGGCAGGCGGAACTCGACCGGGCCTACGCCGAGCTGGAACTGAAGCGGAGCGCCTTTTTGCGCCGCCACCAGGCGGAACTGGAAGCGCTCGAGCGGCGCCGGCAGGAGCTCCAAGAGGCGCTGCGCGAGGTGGAGGATCGGCTGGTCGCCCTCCAGCGGGCCTTAGAGGACGAAACGCGTGCCGAGCGCGCCCGGATCGCCGAATTGGAAGCCGCCCTGCCCGCCCTCGACATCGCCGATCCCTTCGGCGGCGACCTGGAGACGTACCGGGCATGCGCCGATGAGCTGGAGGCGGCGCTGCGCAAGGTGGTGGACAAGCTGCGCGCGAACCACTCGCCGTCCGAGGGGGCGTAAGGCGCAGGGACAAAGCGGGAACGGGCGTCGGTCCTTGCGGTATAATAGCGGTGAAACCGTTCGCGAAGGAGTCGAAGAAGATGCGAGTGGCCATCGCTTCGGACCACGGCGGATACCGGCTCAAGGAGGAGATCAAGCAGCTTCTCGACGAGCTGGGCGTCGCCTACGAAGACTGCGGTTGCCACGGCGAGGAGGCCGTGGATTATCCCGACTACGCGTTGCCGGTGGCGGAGAAGGTGGCCCGCGGGGAAGTGGACCGCGGCATCTTGATTTGCGGCACGGGCATCGGGATGTGCATTGCGGCCAACAAGGTGCCCGGCGTGCGCTGCGCCCTGGCGCACGACACCTTTTCGGCGCGGGCGACGCGGGAGCACAACGACAGCAACGTGCTCGCCCTCGGGGCGCGGGTTATCGGGCCGGGGCTGGCCCGCGAGATCGTACGCACGTGGCTGGAGACCGACTTTGCCGGCGGGCGGCACGAGCGGCGCGTGAACAAAATCCGCGCCATCGAAGCGCAAAAGCTGGGCGGGTGAAAGGATGACCGAACGGCTGACGCATCAGGGAGCGGGCGGCGCGCAGGCGATGGGGCCATCCCCGGACGCCGGCGTGGATTTGGCCGACGTGACGGTGCGCACGCGGCAGGTTGTGGAGGAGCTGCAGGAAGCGGCGGCCCTCGGTCCGAACCATCTGCTCGTCATCGGCTGCAGCACGAGCGAGGTGGCCGGCCGGCCCATCGGCACGGCCGGCAGCCTGGCCATTGCCGCGGCGATCTGGGAAGGGGTCGAAGCGGTGCGCCGGCGGCATGGCTTCCACGTGGCCTGGCAGTGCTGCGAGCACCTGAACCGCGCCCTCGTCGTCGAGCGCGAGACGATGGAGCGCTTTGGGCTGGAAGAGGTCACCGTGGTGCCCCATCCCAAGGCCGGCGGGTCCATGGCTACGGTGGCCTACGAGCGGATGCGCGACCCCGTGGTCGTGGAGGCGGTGCGCGCCCACGCCGGGGTGGACATCGGCGACACCCTCATCGGCATGCACCTGCGACCGGTGGCCGTGCCGGTGCGCCCATCGGTGCGCGAGATCGGACAAGCCCATGTGACGATGGCCCGCACGCGCCCCAAGCTGATCGGCGGGGAGCGCGCCATCTACCGGCGGCCGGATGGGGCCCATCCCGCCGGCGACGGCCAGCGCAACGAGGAGTGACGGCCGATGCCGTTTTGGCCCCGGGCGGCGAATGTGCGCCCTAGGCCTTCCGGCGTTTCGGTGGACAAACCCGTTCGGCCGAGCGCGCCCAAAAGAAGCTGAGGAAGAGGAGGAACCTTCGTGGAACACTTGCGCAAGCAGGACCCCCAGGTGGCGGAAGCGATTGAACGGGAGCTGAAGCGGCAGCAGCACAACATTGAACTCATTGCGTCGGAAAACTTCGTCAGCCGCGCCGTGCTGGAAGCGATGGGCACGGTGCTGACGAACAAGTACGCCGAAGGGTACCCCGGGCGCCGCTACTACGGCGGGTGCGAATGGGTTGACGTCGTGGAAGAGCTGGCGCGCGAGCGGGCCAAGCAGCTGTTCGGCGCCGAGCACGCCAACGTGCAGCCCCACTCGGGGGCGCAGGCCAACATGGCCGTCTACCATGCCCTGCTGGAGCCGGGCGACACCGTGCTGGGGATGAACCTCTCCCACGGCGGCCACCTGACCCACGGCAGCCCGGTCAACTTCTCCGGGGCGCTGTACAACTTCGTGGCCTACGGCGTCGACCCGGAAACGCACCGCATCGACTACGACGAGGTGCGCAAGCTGGCCCATGCCCACAAGCCGAAGCTGATCGTCGCCGGAGCCAGCGCCTATCCGCGCATCATCGACTTCGCGAAGATGCGCGAGATTGCCGATGAGGTCGGGGCCTACCTGATGGTGGACATGGCCCACATCGCCGGCCTTGTCGCCGCCGGCCTCCATCCCAGCCCGGTGCCGCACGCCCATGTGGTGACGACGACGACGCACAAAACCCTGCGCGGCCCGCGCGGCGGCCTCATCCTGTGCCAGGCCGACCTGGCCAAGGCCATCGACAAGGCGGTCTTCCCCGGCATCCAGGGCGGCCCGCTCATGCACATCATCGCCGCCAAGGCCGTCGCCCTCGGCGAGGCCCTTACGCCGGCCTTCCGCGACTACGCCGCGCGCATCGTCGCCAACGCGAAAAAGCTGGCCGAGGCTCTCCTCGAACGCGGGTTTGTGCTCATCTCGGGCGGCACGGACAACCACCTCATCCTCGTCGACGTGCGCAACCTGGGTCTGACCGGCAAGCGCGCCGAGGCGCTCCTCGACGAGGTGGGGATCACCGTCAACAAGAACACCATCCCCTACGACCCGGAAAGCCCCTTCGTCACCAGTGGCATCCGCATCGGGACGCCGGCCGTCACCACGCGCGGCTTCGACGAGGCGGCGATGGTGGAAATCGCCGACATCATGGCCGCGGTGCTCCAAAACCCCGACAATGCCGCGGTGAAGGCGGAAGCCCGCGCCCGGGTCAAGGCCCTGTGCGAGCGGTTCCCGCTGTACCCTGATTTGGGTTGACGGCGCCGCGGGGAACTTGCTGCCGGCGAAGGCCGGCTTTTCTTTTTGCGACGCGAAGGAGGCGAGACCATGCCGAGACGGCGCGTGCGGGAATGGGGCATCCGCGTGGGCACGCTTCCGCCGGGGCGCTTCAATCACCTGGTCGATGTGCCGGGGGTCAGCGTCGGCCATGTGACGCTATGGGAAGGGGACGCCGTGCGCACGGGCGTCACCGCCATCCTTCCCCATGGCGGCAACTGGTTTCGGGAAAAGGTTCCCGCCGCCGCCTTCGTCCTCAACGGATTCGGCAAAACGGTCGGCCTCGTCCAGGTGAAGGAGCTGGGCCTGCTGGAGGGCCCCATCCTGCTCACCAACACCTTTGGGGTGGCGGCCGCCCTGGAAGGCGCGCTCAGGTACATGCTCGCCGAAAACCCGGACCTTGGGGAAGCGTGGGGATCGATCAACCTGGTGGTGGCCGAGTGCAACGACAGCTGGCTACACGACATGCGCGGCCTGCATGTGCGGCCCGAGCACGCCATGGCGGCCATTGCCAAGGCCCGCGCGGCGCTGCCGCTTCTGGCCGATGACGCGCCCCTCGAACCGGGAGCGGCGGCGCGGCGAGCGGAAGCCCTGCAGGAGGGGGCCGTGGGGGCCGGGACGGGGATGGTCGCCTTCGGATGGAAGGGCGGGATCGGATCGGCCTCCCGCCGCATTGCCGCAGGCGGGCAGACGTTCCATGTGGGGGTGCTGGCGCTCTGCAATTTTGGCCGCCGGGAAGACCTCATCGTATCCGGCGTTCCGGTGGGCCGCCTCGTGCACGGGCCGGACGACGGGGCAAGGGAGGGGGATGCCCCGATCGGTTCCGCGGGCGTCGAGGCGGACGGAGAGCGCGGTTCGGTCATCGTGGTGGTGGCCACCGATGCCCCGCTCCTTTCCCGCCAATTGCGGCGCGTGGCCAAGCGGGCCGCTCTGGGGCTGGCGCGGGTGGGTGGTTATGCATACCACGGCAGCGGCGACATCGTCCTGGCCTTTTCGACGGGCTTGCGTGTCGCGGCTTCCCCGTCGTCCGAAGCGTCCTGGCTTTCGCTCACGGTGTGGCGCGACGACGATCCGGCGATGAACGCGCTGTTTCGCGCCGCGGTCGAAGCGACCGAGGAGGCCGTCCTCAATGCCCTCTTTGTGGCCGAGACGGTTACCGGCAAGGGCGGACGCGTGGCCCATGCCCTGCCCGCCGAGCGGGTGGCCGCCTATTGGCATGCCCTTTTTGGTGGGAAGGCCGATCCCGATTTGGTATAATGAGGCGGAGTGCGATTCGGAACGGGAGGAAACGGGTGCAATGAGCCGCGTCTACGTGTTTGACCATCCCCTCATCCAGCACAAGCTGACGCACATCCGCGACAAAAACACGGGAACGAAGGAGTTTCGCGAGCTTGTCGAAGAAGTGGCCATGCTGATGGCCTACGAGATCACGCGCGACCTGCCCTTGGAAGAGGTGGAGATCGAAACGCCCGTGGCCCCGGCGAAGGCCAAGGTGCTGGCGGGGAAGAAGCTGGGCCTCATCCCCATCTTGCGCGCCGGCCTGGGCATGGTGGACGGGATCCTGCGCCTCATTCCCGCGGCCAAGGTGGGGCACATCGGCCTGTACCGCGATCCGGAGACCCTGCAGCCGGTGGAATACTACATCAAACTGCCGACGGACATCGATGAGCGCGAGCTGATCGTCATCGACCCGATGCTGGCCACCGGGGGGTCGGCGGCGGCGGCGCTTGCGGCGCTCAAAAAGCGGGGCGCGCGCAGCCTGAAGCTGATGTGCCTCATCGCCGCGCCCGAAGGCATCGCCCGCGTGCAGGAGGAGCATCCCGATGTCGACATCTATGCCGCGGCCGTCGACGAGCGGCTGAACGAGAAGGGGTACATCGTTCCGGGGCTGGGCGACGCCGGCGACCGGCTGTTCGGAACGAAGTGAGGGTTGCGTGATCCCGGAGGCGTTCGGCCGTCGCGTCAACGTTCCCGCCAAGGAGGAGGAAGCGCGATGACGGCGCGCATCCGCGTCATGACCGTGTTCGGCACGCGGCCGGAGGCGATCAAGATGGCGCCCCTCGTGCAGGCGCTGCGCCGCGTGCCCGACGAGATCGAACCGATTGTCTGCGTCACCGCCCAGCACCGCGAGATGCTCGACCAGGTGCTCGAGATCTTCGCCATCGAGCCCGACTACGACCTCAACGTGATGCAGCCGCGCCAGAGCCTGGTCAACATCACCACGCGCGTGCTGGCAGGCATGGACGGCGTGCTGGCCGACGCCCGGCCCGACATCGTCCTCGTCCACGGCGACACCACCACCACCTTCGTCGCCGCCCTCGCCGCCTTTTACCGCCAGATCAAGGTGGGCCACGTGGAAGCGGGGCTGCGTACGTGGAACAAGTACGCCCCGTTCCCGGAGGAGCTGAACCGCCAGCTCACCGGCGTGCTGGCCGACCTGCACTTTGCGCCCACGGCGTGGGCGGCGGAGAACCTGCGCCGCGAAAACAAGCCCGAGGCGACCATCTTTGTCACCGGCAACACCGTCATCGACGCGCTGCACACGACGGTGCGGGAAAATTGGCACCACCCGGTGATGGCGCGCCTCGGCGGGCGCGACCTGGTGCTGGTGACGGCGCACCGCCGCGAGAACCTCGGCGAGCCGATGCGCCGCATGTTCCGCGCCATCCGTCGCCTGGTTGACGCCCATCCAGAGATCGCCGTGGTCTACCCCGTGCACCTCAACCCCGCGGTGCGCGAGGCGGCGCAGGCGGTGCTCGCGGGGCATCCGCGCATTCACCTGATCGAGCCCCTCGACGTCCTGGACTTCCACAACCTCCTGGCCCGCGCCCGCCTGGTGCTCACCGACTCCGGCGGCGTGCAGGAAGAGGCGCCGGCCTTCGGCGTACCGGTGCTCGTCATGCGCGAGACGACGGAACGGCCCGAGGGTGTGGAGGCGGGCACACTCAAACTGGTCGGCACCGACGAGGAGCGCATCTTCCAAACCGCGCACCATCTCCTCACCGATGCGGCCGCCTATGCGGCGATGGCCAAGGCGGCCAACCCCTTCGGCGACGGCCGCGCCTCCGAGCGCATCGTCGCGGCCATCCTGTACGCCTTTGGGCGGCGCAGCACCCCGCCGGCGCCCTTTGTGCCGGCCCAAAAGGTTACGGCTTGAGGCGGAGGCGGTGCAACCCCACGCCGTTCCCTTCCGTCTACATCCAAGGAGGAACGCGTAGCGCGAAGGCGCCCCACAAGAGGAGCGCAGCGAAGAACCGAACGCAAAGTTCGACACAGAGACAACACCAGAGAAAACAGGGGGAGGAGAACGAAATGGGGAACGCGCTTCGCCGGCTGGCGGCCGGCGCGTTGGCGCTGTGCACGGCGCTGGCCGCGACCCCAGCGTCTTGGCTTCCGTCCGCGTCGGCTGCCGTGGCGGCAACGGTGGCGTGGTCGGAACCGGTGGGCGAAGGGGTGGTGGTGACGAAGTACGAGAAGCGGGTGGGCGGCCGGCCTGTCGACATCTTCGTCGCCGAGATCGACCTGCGCAACCCGTACGCCCAGATCGTCCCGCTGTACGGAAAGGAGGGCCACCTGACGCGGAAGCAAACCGTGCTCGGCCACGCGCAGGCGTCCGGCGCGGTGGTGTCCGTCAATGCGGACTTCTTCCACCTGAGCGGCATCGGGGTTCCGCTTGGCCCGGTCATCGACCAGGGGACCGTTGTCAGCGCCCCGGGCGTCGCGACGTGGCCAACCTTCGGCGTGACGAAAAGCGGGGAAGCGGTGATTTTGCCCCTGGCCTTCACCGGTACGGTCACCGCTCCCGATGGCCGCACCTATCCGCTGCGCGGCGTGAACAAGGAAAGCTTTGACCCGCGCGACGGGGCGCACAGCCACATCAACCAGCTCAATCTGTACACCCCGGCGTGGGGGCCGACCAGCTACGGCAACGCCAAGGGTGCGTTCAAAAACGTGGTCGAGCTGGTCGTCGCAGGCGGCGTTGTCCGCGAGGTGCGCGTCGATCAGCCGGGGGCAAGCATTCCCCCGAACGGGTACGTGCTGTGGGGGCAGGGACAAGCTGCCGAATTTTTGAAAGCGCACTTTCGCGTCGGCGATCCCGTCCAGGTGTCGTATGGGCTGAAGAACGATCCGGGCCTGCAGATGGCGGTGGGAAGCCATATCCTCCTTGTGGACCAGGGGCGTTCGGTCAACCCCGTCGACCCGGCGGTGGCGAGCCATGTGCCCCACGCCCGTGCCGCTGTCGGGATCGACCGCAGCGGGAAGAAGGTGTGGCTGGTGGTCGTCGAGCGATCGGCCGATGGGGACAGCAAAGGGATGACGCTCCCGGAACTGGCCGATTTTCTCGTGGAGCTGGGAGCCTGGAAGGCGATCAACCTGGACGGCGGCGGCTCGGCGATGATGGTGGCGCGCCGGTTGGGCGAAACGAACCGCGTGGCGCTGAACGAGCCCCCCTACAAAGGCGGCTACCGCGCCGTGCCGACGGCCATCGGCGTCCTCAACACGGCACCTGCCGGCGAGGCGAAAGGGATATTCGTCACCGGCCCGAAGGAGGTGCTGGCCGGCGACACGGCAACCTTCTCCTTTAAGGGCTACGACGTTCACTACCATCCGTACCGCGTCACGCCGCAAGAGGTGGTCTGGCAGGTCAGCGGTCCGGGTGCCGCCAAGGCCCACGGCTTTTCCGTGCGCTTCCCCACCGGCGGGACGTACACGCTGACGGCGCGGGTGGGGGCGGCCAGCCGGCAGCTGACGGTGCGGGTGATCGGCGGCGCCGACGTGGCGCGGCTGGTCGTCCAGCCGAGCGAGCTCGTGCTCAAGCCGGGCGAGACGCGGACGTTGACGGTGCAGGCGGTGACCAAGGACGGCCGCACCTTCACCCTCAAGCCGCATCACGTCACGGTGACGGCAGAGGGGGCGATCGGCGCGGTGAACGGCCTCGCGGTAACCGCCGGTCCGGCCGCCGCCATGGGGTTCTTGCGTGTCGCCTTTGACGGTGCGGTGGCCGTCGTTCCCGTCACCGTCGGCGCGCCCGCGGCGCCGTTTGCCGACGTGCGCGGCCACTGGGCCGAGCAGCCCATCGCCGCCCTGGCGGCGCGTGGGTTGGTGGCGGGAGTGGCGCCCGGCCGCTTCGCCCCCGATGCCCCGGTCACGCGCGCCCAGCTGGCCGTCCTGCTGGCGCGGCTTTCGGGCGTGGAGACGCGCGCGGGCGCTCAAGCGCGGCCGCTTCCGTATCGCGATTCCCTGCCGTCTTGGGCGCGGGAGGCCATTCGGGCGATGACAGAGCAGGGACTGTTGCGGGGTTATCCTGACGGCACCTTCCGCCCCGATCGCCCGGTGACGCGGGCGGAGCTGGCTGCCATCCTCGACCGGTACCTGGGGGCGACCGGGCATGCGCCGCTGCCGCCCTTCCGCGACGCGGCCGCCATTCCGTCGTGGGCGCGGGAGGCCGTCGCCCGCGTGGCGCAGGCTGGGGTGATGAAGGGGACGGGCGACCGCTTCGAACCCCAGCGGCCGACGACGCGCGCCGAGGCGGCCGTCGTCCTCTACCGGCTGCTCATGCTGCCCAAGGGGCCTGTGGCAAAACGGTGACAAACCGGTGGCGGCGAAGGCTCTAGGTCAATAATTGTGGATGCGAGGTCAACCAAGCCAAGGGAACAAAAGCGAGGA
>NZ_BMOF01000036.1 GCF_014646935.1 Calditerricola satsumensis
GCCTGCGCCTCCACCCACCGGCCGCCGATGAAATGCTTCAGCACCTTCACCTCGGTGACGTTTGCCATGGGATCTCCTCTCCTTTCCCAAGATGCCTTTCACGCCAGCACGACGAGTTTCCCTGACGGGGCTAGGCTACTGGGCCGTATACCCGCCGTCGACCACCACAGCCTGGCCGGTTACCCCACTCGCCTTGTCGCTGCAGAGAAACAGGGCGTAGTCGGCCACCTCCTGGGGGGTAAGCAGCCGTTTCTGCGGAATCAGGGGGTACAGCACCGTTTCCATGACGCGCTCGACAGGCACCCCTCGCGCGCGGGCCAGATCGGCCAGCTGGTTGCGCACCAGCGGCGTGTCGACGTAGCCGGGACACAAGGCATTGACGGTGATCCCGTATGCGGCCCCCTCCAAGGCCGCGACCTTGGTCAGGCCGATGACGCCGTGCTTGGCGCTGTTGTAGGCCGCCTTGCCGGCAAAGCCGACGAGGCCGTTGATCGAGGCGATGTTCAGGATGCGCCCATAGCGCTGCCGCTTCATGACCGGAAAGGCGCGCTTGATGGCCAGAAAGGGCGCCACCAGCATCACCTCCACCAGCCGCCGAAACGCCTCCGTGGGGAACGCGTCGATCGGCGCCACGTGCTGAAGCCCGGCGCTGTTGATGAGCACGTCCAGACGCCCGAACCGTTCCACCGCGCGGTCGATGCATGCGTTCAGCGCCGTCTCGTCGGTTACGTCGCAGGCCAGGCCCAGCACCTCCCTGCCGCTGGCCGCCAGTTCCCGCGCCACTTGGGTCACGACCTCCTCTCGTTGGTCCAACAGGACGCATCGCCCTCCCTCGGCGACAAAGGCCTCGGCCATGGCCCGGCCGATGCCGCTGGCCGCGCCCGCAATCAGCACCACCTTGTCCCGCATCAGGCCCGCCATCCCTCTCGCACCTCCCTTTCCGTTTCGTTTGGATGCACATCCAACCCGCTCTGATTACGGAATAGTGCAAAAACAATGCCAACTTGAGTCGGCTGCCGAGGGCCAGCAGATGCCGCACCACCCCCCTATCCGGTGTCGGCTATCCCCGACACGTGTCGGAAAAATGTCGGAATCAACCGACAAACCAAACCCTCACCGGATCCGTTCGCCCACAAAAAAAGAGCCCGTCGGAGGGCCGTCGGGAACCTCGATTTGTCATGTTGCCCGTTTGGCTGGCGGAGCTGCGGACGGGAGCAAGCCGTATTTCCGCAGCTTCTCGTACAACGTGGAGCGGTGAATGCCGAGGAGCCGCGCCGCCTTCGCCTTGTTTCCCCCTGCTTGGGACAAGGCTGCCAGAATGCGCTCGCGTTCCCGCTCTTCCGCCGCCCGCTTCACTTCCCGCACAAGGGACAGCTCCTCCTGTGCCTCTTCCGCGCCCTGGCCGTCCGGCGTTTTCGCCGCCGAACGGATGTGGGGAGGCAGATCCTCCGGACGAATATCCGGACCGTCCACCAGATTGACCAGCGCCTCCACGGTGTTCACGAGTTCGCGCACATTCCCCGGCCAGTGATAGGCCAAGAGAATGGAAACCGCTTCTTTGGTAAACGATTTTGCCGGCAACCGGTAGCGCCGAACGACCCGTTCCAGGTGATGAGAAAGCAGCAACGGGATGTCCGTTCGCCGTTCGCGCAGCGGAGGAAGATGCAAGCGAATGATGTTCAAGCGGTAGTAGAGATCGGCGCGGAACGCCCCCTTCCGCACCATCTCCTCCAGCGAACGGTTGGTGGCGGCGATCACCCGAACCCGCACCGGGCGGCTCGTCACACCGCCCACGCGCTCGACCCGTCGTTCTTCCAACACGCGCAACAGCTTGGCCTGCATGGCCAGCGGCATATCGCCGATTTCGTCAAGAAACAGGGTGCCGCCGTCGGCCAGCTCGATCTTGCCGGGCTTGCCCCCCTTGCGCGCTCCGGTGAAGGCACCCTCTTCGTACCCGAACAGCTCGGCTTCCAGCAAGTTTTCCGGTATGGCCGCGCAGTTGACGCTCACAAACGGGCCCTCGGCAA
Organism: Calditerricola satsumensis; assembly: GCF_014646935.1. Taxonomy (GTDB): domain Bacteria; phylum Bacillota; class Bacilli; order Calditerricolales; family Calditerricolaceae; genus Calditerricola; species Calditerricola satsumensis. Next base: position 2,028 of record NZ_BMOF01000036.1, read on the forward strand.
ACGGGCTGGCCGCATGGATCGCGCGGGCGAGCAGTTCCTTGCCCGTTCCGCTCTCCCCCGTAATCAACACCGTCGACGGCGTGCGGGCCGCTTTGCGGGCCAGGCGTTTGACCGTCTCCAGCGCCTCGCTGCGCCCCAACAGCGCGGCAAAGGGGTCGCGCCCCTCCCGGATGCCCGCCGGAACGGCTCCCGCCGCCGATTCGTCTGGAACCTTCGCCTTCGGGTTGGATTCGGCCCTGACCGTCTCCTGGATCCGCTCGAGCAGCTCCACCAGTTCGCTGACGCTTCGGAAAACCACGAGGCCGACGGCGCCAATCACCCGTCCGCCCTCCCAGATGGGGATGCGGTGCACCACGACCTCTTGGCCCCGCACGCGCTGGATGCAGCCGCGCTCCGGAATCCCCGTTTGCACGACAATGTGCATGCGCGTGTTGTCGATGACCTCCGTCACGTGACGGCCGATCGCCTCTTCCCGCCGCACGCCCAAAAACCGGCAATAGGCGCTGTTGATTTCGCGGATGATGCCTTGCGCGTCCACCACAACAATGCCCTCGTAGGCCGCGTCGAGGACAACGGACAGCGTGTGCCCAGAAGAGAGCGGCGTCTCAGGGGCAACGGCGCTTTGCTCCAGCCCCTGCACCGCGATGGCCTTCTCGCCCATTCGGTTCGCCCCCTTTCTTCCCCGTGAATGCGCTTGCAAAAAAAGAGGCCCAAACGGGCGCATGCACACCGCTTCGCTACGTTTCGATCCGCTTCTGGAAGGCCGCATCGGCCAAGCGCAGGAGTTCCGGCTTCTCCCAGCTGACAAATTCGTCTTCCCACAACACGTGGCAGAGGCCGTCCTTCACGTTCAGCACGATGCCTCGCGCACCGTCCAACGCGAACACGACCGTATCGCCCACTTGAAACACGGTCTCACCCCAATCGGAAGACAACCCCGTAACCCCCACGCGGGTACTCCCATTTGATGTTTTCGTGCGGGCAGCCGATCCGGCAGCTGCCGCACTCGTGACAGCCCTCGTAGCCGACGTGCATGCGGGCACCCTCCCATTTGTACACCTCGGCAGGGCAAAAAATGGTGCAGATCTTGTCAGGACACCGGGTGAGGCAAATTTCGGGATCCAAAACGTGGAGGTGGGAGCGGGTGTCGGCGTTAAAGCGAACGAGGTACTGTTTCTCCTCAATCGTTCGCCCCTTGGCCGCCTTGTCCGCCGCTTCCTCGCGCCGCGCGTTCGCCGCTCCGCGCATCACGTCATCACCTTCCAAGCCCGGAAGAGGTCCCAGGCGATTTTCACCTTCTCACCGAAGGAGCCCATGTCCCGGAGGATTTTCTTCTGCTTCTCCCACTTCGAGCTGCCGTCGACGGTGAGCATCTGGCTGAAGGCCCGGTTCATCATGGGGATGTACGTTTCAAAGTATTGCGGGAATTTGTCGAAGTGGTGGGTGGCGTCCTTGTATTTCTTCAGGTCCTGGCCGACGAAGCTTTCCATCAGCTTCACGCGGTAATGATCGAGGGTGTTTTCGGAGAAGTCGCCGACCTCCCGGGCCAGCAGGATCGTCTCCGCCGCCAGCCGGCCCGACGTCATGGCCAGGTTGGAGCCCTCCCGGTGAATGGCATTGACGAGCTGGGCCGCATCCCCAACCACCAGAACCCCGTTGCCGACGATCTTCGGCATGGACCGGTACCCGCCTTCGGGGATGAGGTGGGCCAGGTACTCCACCGGCTCGCCCCCCTGGATGTAAGGGCGGACCATCGAGTGGTTCTTCACGTATTCCAGCAGCTCATAGGGCCGGATCTTGTGTTTGATGAGGCCCGACAGCAGCGTGCCCACGCCGATGCTGACCGTATCCTTGTTCGTGTAGAGAAACGCCGTGCCGAGGATGCCTTTGGTGGCGTCGCCGTTCATCCCGCCACCTCCTTGTCCCGAAACAGTTCCGCGGCTTTCTCCATCACCAGGGAAACGAGCTGGTCCACTTGCTGCTGGGGCGTTCCCTCGAGGAGGGTTCCGCCTTGCGGTTTGGGCGGCACCCACACCTTGGCGACGATGGTTGGCGATCCTTTTAATCCCAGCTGGCTGCGGTCGATCCCTTCCAGATCGTCTGCCGACCAGATGGTGGGCTGGTAGCGCGCCGCGCGGATCACGTTCGGCAGCGGCGAGCGGGGGACCTCGTTGATCTCCTTCTCCACGGCCAGCAAACAGGGCAGAGTGGCGCGGACCACCTCGTAACCGTCCTCCCGCTTGCGGTGGACGATGGCGTAACCCTCTTCCTTGTTGATCTCCACCACCTTCTGGACCGACGTCAGCGGCGGAATGTCCAGACGGCGGGCAATGCCCGGCCCCACCTGCCCCGTGTCGCCGTCGATCGTCATCTTGCCGCAGATGATCAGGTCGATGGGCCGGATCTTCGCAATCTTCTGGAGGGCCATGCTGAGGGCGTAGCTGGTGGCCAGGGTGTCGGCCCCGGCAAAGGCGCGATCGGTGATCATGTACCCCTCGTCGGCGCCGATTTCGATGCAGCGGCGGATCGCCTTCACCGCCGGCGGCGGGCCCATCGTCAGGACGGACACCGTGCCGCCGTAGCGCCTTTTCAGCCGGACCGCCTCTTCCACCGCGTGGGCGTCGTACGGGTTCAGAATGGCGGGAGCGCTTGCGCGGTCCAGGGTGCCCGTTTTCGGGTTGATCTTGGCGATCTTCGTGTCCGGCACCTGCTTGATGCACGCGACGATGTGCAGCATGCCCACACCTCCCGGGGAACGGTTCGCGGATCCATGAAGGCGGAACGTTGGCGGAACAGGAAAAGGATGCCTAGAACAGTCTATGAGTGAAGGCCTGCTTCTTGCTGTGAAAATCCCCACATATGATAATCATCCAAAGTCCACGAATTTTACTAATATTTTAACACCACCTTCCGCTCCGCAACACCCGTAACCAAACAACCCTTGTCTTCGCGGTTGGCGGAAGACAAGGGTTCTCCTTTTTCACGCCGATTTCCCGCACCGGCTTGTGCGGATCGTGGACAGGGTTGTCCTCGTGGTCCGACGCAACCGAGACAGTCACAACCAATCGTTTCTTGCCGTCTGTTAGAACCGGGTCAACGCGCGTTCAAGGGCGTCGACGGTGATGTCCCAATGGGATGCGTGCCAGCGGACGACGCCGTCTTTGACGAGCAGCACCTGCGGCGACTCGTGCTTCACCTGCGTCCGTTCGGCCACGGCGTTGGAGAGCGGCCGATCCTCCACCACATAGACCACGGCATAGCGGGCCCGATCGGGAAGCGACCGGGCAACGGCCTGAAAGGCGTCGTAGGCGGCGGCACTGATCGGGCAGCGCGTGCTGTGTTTGAGCAGCAGCGCCGGTTGCGTCGCCGATGCGGCGAAAAAGGCTTCCAGTTCATCGGGCGTCCGAATGCGGTGGACCATGGGCGTTCCCCTCCCTTTCGCGGCGGTTTTGTTTCTCCCATCGCGCCCCGATCGTTTCACCTATAGCATAGCGCAAGCGGGATCGTTCGGCCAGCGCCGGGAGGGCGGGCGCGCGCGTTGGGGAACGCTATTTTCTATAGGAGAGGTTCAGCAGCTCGGGAACGGTCACGAAGACCACCCCGTCGGCCTTTAACCGGCGAATGATTTCGGCCAACCGATTCCTGAATCGACCCATTAAGGCGGCCGAAACAGCTTGGGGCGATACCCGGCCACGCGGAAAATGACGTCCTCGGCGCGAACCAGCTGCATCCTCACCTTTTCCGGACTCATCTTGGCCAAGTTGGGGTGGTCCCACGAATGGTTGGCCACCACGTGACCCTCACGCACCATGCGCTTCACCACGTCGGGATGGGCAGCGACGCGGTTGCCGACGACGAAAAAGGTCGCCTTCACGCCATGCTCGCGCAACACGTCCAAAATGCGCGGCGTAAACGTGAGATCCGGCCCATCGTCAAAGGAGAGGGCCACCTGCCGCTTGCGCGAAGGGCCGTTCAGGACAAAGTCGTCGGGGTATTTGCGGCGCAAGTCGGCCAGCGTCTGGGGCGCGGGGTTGCGTTTCCTCGCGCGGGAGCGGATGAAATTCTGTACAAGGCGCGCAGGGACCGGTGCGAATCCGCACGGCCAATGTGTGACGATTGTGTGACGAACGTCACACCATGATTTGTTGAACTTCTCTCTGCATCGGGATTTTGATAAGATTAGATTGAGGTAAGGGTCCTAAAATTTCGGGGTGAGGCGGGCTTAAATATTTACAGGAGGTGGGAATCGTGGAAGGAAGCTTGTTCTTACCGGACGCGCTAAGTGAAACGGCAAAAGAAATCGACGGCCTGTTCTACATCCTCACCGGCATTGCCGTGGTCATCTTCCTGCTGGTGTGGATGCTCTTGCTCATCTTTCTCGTGCGGTATCGCCGGAAACATCCAACCAAAGAAGGGCTTCGCCTCTATGGCAACACCCGTCTGGAAATCATTTGGACGGTCATCCCTGCGCTCATCTTGGTCGTCCTGGGGATTTACAGCGCGCAGATGGTGTACGCGCTGCAGAAGCCGCCGGCCGATGCCTATGAAATTCAGGTTACGGCGAGCAAATGGAAATGGGAGTTTACCTACCCCGACGGACCCAACGGCGGTTTCACAACGCTGAACGATCTGCGCCTTCCCGCCGGAAAGCCGATTCTGTTCCGCATCACCTCGAAGGATGTCATCCACAGCTTCTGGGTCCCCGAGCTGCGCATTAAGATGGACGCGGTTCCGGGACGCGAAACGCGCGTGTGGGTGAAGCCGCTGAAGGAGGAAGGGAAATTTAAGGTGCTGTGCGCCGAGTACTGCGGCACGGCCCACGCCAACATGGTGTCCGACGCGCTGGTCATGAAAGAAGAGCATTTTGGGAAGTGGGTCGCCTCCGGCGGCAAGGAAGACCCGAGCGGGCAGCCGCTTGACGGAAAGCAGCTGGCCCAGCAGTTCGGCTGTCTGGCATGCCACGCCATCGACGGTCGCGAACTGGCCGGTCCGTCGTGGAAGGGCATCTACGGCACCGAGCGGGAGCTGGCTGACGGCAGCAAGGTCAAGGTGGACGACGAATACCTGAAGGAATCGATCGTCAACCCGAACGCCAAAGTGGTGAAGGGTTACGGTCCAGCCATGCCGGCGTATCCCCAGCTGAGCGACGCACAGCTGCAGGCTCTCGTCGACTACATCAAGTCGCTCAAGTAAACCCGCTCCGTTCGCGTGCCGGCCACAAGCAAAACACGTAAAGGGGTGAATCATCGTGGAGGCGGCACATCGTTCCTCCTTTCTCCGCGAGTGGATCCTGACCGTCGACCACAAAAAGATCGGGATCCTCTACGGCATCACGTCCCTCGTCTTCCTGTTCCTCGGCGGTTTGGCCGCCCTCGTGATCCGCACCGAGCTGTTCCGGCCCGGGCAAGACGTGGTAACGCCCGACACGTTCAACCAGCTCTTTACCATGCACGGGACGATCATGATCTTCGGGTTCGTCATCCCGATGCTCACGGGTGCCTTCGCCAACTACCTCGTGCCGATCATGATCGGGGCCCGTGACATGGCCTTCCCGCGCATGAACGCGCTGAGCTACTGGCTGTTTTTGCTCGGCGGGCTCGTCCTCCTCAGCAGCTTCTTCATCGGCCAAATGCCGGATGTCGGGTGGACGGCGTATCCGCCGTACAGCATCGAGTCGAAGGGACTCGGCCTTGACCTGTGGGTCACGAGCGTGCACATCCTCGGGCTGTCGTCGATCCTCGGGGCCATCAACGTCATCGTCACCATCTTCAATCTGCGCGCCCCGGGGATGACGTTCAGCCGCCTGCCGCTGTTCGTGTGGTCGTCCCTCGCCACCGCGTTCATCCAGCTGTTCGGGGTTCCGGCCCTCGGCGGCGCGGTGACGACGCTGCTCCTCGACAAGCACGCCGGCACGATCTTCTACAACGTCGCCGCCGGCGGCGATCCGATGCTGTACCAGCACCTGTTCTGGTTCTACTCCCACCCGGCCGTGTACGTCATGATCCTGCCGGCGATGGGGATTGTGTCGGAAATCATCCCGGTGTTCGCCCGCAAGCCGATCTTCGGCTACAAGGCGGTGGCCTATTCGAGCTTGACCATCGCCCTGCTCGCCTTCTTCGTCTGGGCGCACCACATGTTCGTCGCCGGGATGCAGCTGTCCGCCGGGATTCCGTTCATGGTCACCTCGATGATCATCGCCGTTCCGTCGGCGATCAAGGTGTTCAACTGGCTGGCCACGCTGTACCGCGGGCAAATCGACTTCAAGACACCGATGCTCTTCGCCACGTTGGGCTTTGTGGGCCTGTTTACGATCGGCGGCTTGAGCGGCCTGTACCTGGCCAACGTTCCGGTCGATTTGCACCTGCACGACACGTACTTCGTCGTCGCCCACTTCCACTATGTCCTGTTCGGCGGCAGCTTGATGGCCATCCTGGCCGGGCTGTACTTCTGGTTCCCGAAAGCCTTCGGGCGGATGTACAACGAGACCCTCGGGAAATGGACGTTCGCCCTGTTCTTCATCGGGGTGAACCTGACCTTCTTCCCGATGCATTTCGCCGGAATGCTGAACATGCCGCGCCGCTACTTCGACTACTCGTACGACCCGAGCCTGGCGTGGCTGAACCAGATCTCCACCATCGGGGCGTACATCACGGGCGTGGCCGCGGTGCTGCTGGCCGCCAACCTGGTTGTGTCGGCCGTTCGCGGCGCGAAAGCCAGTGCCAACCCGTGGGGTGCCCTGACCCTCGAGTGGCAGACCTCTTCGCCGCCGCCGCATGAGAACTTCGAGGAAATTCCGGTCGTCACCTCGGGCCCGTACGAGTACGGCGAACCGGAAACGCCGCGCAAGCGGTTCAAGTACGGGCAGACCGTCGGCGGCGAGACGATCTCGGGCTAATCGTCAACTTGGAACGCGACGCGGCGTCCGGACCGTTTCCGGCGCCGCGGCCGCGTATCGGTGAAAGGGGGGTTTCCGATGGTTCGTCATGTCAGCTGCGACCCCCACGTGGATACGTTCCCCGACGCGGAAACGGCTGAAGGCGTGACGCCGCGGCGCCATGCGTGGAAAGATTACCTGGCCGTGACCAAACCCAACATGAACGCGCCCAACCTCCTGACGACGTTCACCGGGTTTTGGTTGGCCTGGACCGCCACGCGCTCGGGATGGCCGGACGTCGCCCTTCTCCTCCTGACCCTCATGGGCACGGCGCTGGTCATCGCATCCGGATGCGCCCTCAACAACTACCTTGACCGCGACTTCGACCAGCGCATGGCGCGCACGCGGAGCCGTCCTCTGCCGGATGGCCGCCTGTCGCCCCGCGCGGTGTGGCGGCTGGGCGTGGCGCTGGGGATTGCCGGTGTCACGCTGCTGGCCCTGTTTGCGGGCCCGATCGCGTCCTTGCTCGCGCTCATCGGGCTCTTCGTCTACGTGTGGGTGTACACCGCATGGCTCAAGCGCACGTCGACGCTGAACACGGTTATCGGCGGCATCGCCGGTGCGATCCCGCCGATAATCGGATGGAGCGCGGTCACGGGAACGCTGGATCATCCCGCGGTGTGGGCGCTGTTTGCGCTGATGTTCCTCTGGCAGCCGCCGCACTTTCTGGCCCTCGGGATGATGCGCGTGAACGAGTACCGTGCGGCGGGCTTCGTCATGTTGCCCGTTGTCGCCGGGTTTGCCGCGACCAAACGGCAGATCCTGCATTACGTGGCCGCCATGATTCCCGCCTCGTTCTTGCTGTACGGATTTGGGGTCGTCGGCACGCTGTATTTTGGTGGCGCCGCCGTCATGGGGCTCGTCTACCTGGCGATGGCGGCAGCCGGCTTCTTCGTCCGCGACGACCTGCGCTGGGCCAAATGGATGTTTGTCTATTCGCTGATCTACCTTAACGCCATCCTCGCCCTCATCCTCGTCGATTCGCTGTGGCGGATGGCCACTTGACACGGATTCGTCGCGTAAGGAGGGAGAAGTCGCTATGCACGAGTACACGCCGGGTACAGGGATAAAAGACAACGCCCAGTTTGCCACCTGGCTTGGACTGATCGCCTTCACCTTCTTCTTCGGCACCTTCGTCGCCTCGAACGTGTACCTGCGCGGTTGGTCGCCGGAGGTGTTCAACGTCGACTTTGCGGGGAAAGCGGGAGACCTCCCCTTCCTCAACACCCTGATTCTTCTCGGGTCCGGCGTGCTGGCCTTGATCGCCGGCCAAGCGTTCCGCAAGCGGGCCAACGGCGCCTTCACCGTCACCCTTGCCCTGGCCACACTCCTCGCGCTGGCCTACGTGGTGATGGGCGCCCAGCTGCTTCAGGAAATGATGTCCCTCGGCAAGGCCGTGTGGACGGCGTATCTCCCCGTCTACGGGCTGCACTGGGCACTGGGCCTGCTGAACTTCATTCTGCTCGCCGTGGCCCTGGCCTTTGCCTTTTCCGGCAAGGAACACGCGCTCAAGCGCCTCGTGCCGACCGGCATGAGCGTGTGGTTGTACACCGCGATCACGGGGTTGGCCGTCTTTGTCATCACCGACGTGGTCTCGGTGAGCGAGTTCGCCGAGTGGTGCGGCACGAAGCTGACCGGCGCGTTTGGCAAGTAAGGAGGGACGGAAAATGGGACTCATTGGCTTTGCGCTCGGCCTTTTCGCCTTCGTGGCGGTGATGTTCGCCATCTTCTGGTACTCGTCGAAATTGTCGACGCGGGAATGACGAAAAAGCGGGCCTCGATGCGGAGGCCCGCTTTTCCTTGCCCGATTTTCGCCGCGCATCTGGCTTGCCTGCCCAACCTTCTGTCCCGCCCGCCACGGCCTGTTCACAAACTGGCCCCTTTGGGTCATCGTCAAGCATGCTTTCCCAATCTACAATAAGAGTTGGGACCCCCAGGGACAGCGCCATCCGCCTGCAGAAGCGGGATGGCGGGAATCGGTGCTGGAAAACGACGGCGGATACAACCGCCGTCGACAAAAAAGGAGGGATCCGCTCCGTGGCCACTTGGTTGCGGAACTACCGCTTCGCCATTCTCGCCGGCGCGCTCATTCTCGCCGTCGTCGGCGGCATCGCCTACAACATCTGGTGGGGAGCAAGCAAGCTGCCCGTCATCGGCCGCGTGCCGGACGTCAAGCTCACCCGTGTTGACGGCCAGAGCGTCTCGCTGCGCGACCTGGACGGCAAGGTGAAACTGGTCAGCTTTATCTATCTCCGCTGCCCCGACGTGTGCCCACCGACAACGGCGAAAATGGCCAAACTGCAAAACGAGCTCAAGCGGGAAGGGCTGTTTGGCCGCGATGTCGTCTTCGTGACGATCACCATCGATCCGGAGCGCGACACGCCCGACGCGTTGAAGGAATACGCCGGCAAATTCGGCGCCGACTTGAGCGGGTGGCATTTCCTGCGCGGTTCGCTGGCGGCGACCAAAGCGGTGGCCGACGGCTTCGGGTTTGTCTTCGAACCGAAAGGCAACCTCGTCATCCACTCCAACCGCACCTACCTCGTCGACGGCGACCACAACATCCGCCAGGTCTACGGCATGGCCGACACCTTCGACGAAGAAGCCGTGAAAAACGACATTTTGGCCCTCATCAACGACTGACGCCCTTCGCGGGTCCTTGCGCCGCCGGAAAAAGGGAATTCGCCGATCGATCCGGGCGTGTTTTTTTCTTTTGCGCCTGCTCGGTCGCGGCACCCTCACGCCCACTCCTTCGTCGGCATCTGCGCCGCGCGCGTATCCCCTCCGCACGCGCTTTTGTCCCCTTTGAGCCACGGGCTCATCATCACGGCCACGCCGACGGCCACACAGACTACGCCCGCCAGGAGAAGGGTCATCCGGTTGCCCAGGGTGGAGGCCATCCACCCCCCGACGAGCATGCCCAGCGGCAGGCCGACTTGCTCGAGGCTCGTGGTGAGGCCAAAAACCCGGCCGCGCAGGTGGGGTGGCACGAGGCGCTGCTCGAGCGTGAGGGCGACCACGTTGTACGGGGCCACCGTCAGGCCGGCCAGAAAGAGCAGGACCATGCCCGAGACGGGATGGGCAATCCAATACAGCCCGCCGGTAAAGACGCCCCAGGCGGCCATGACGCCGCCGAGGGTGTGGGCCGGTGCCCATCGCTGCGGCCACCGCGTCCACAAGGCGGTCCCGACGATGGTCCCGATGCCAAGGGCCGACCACAACAGACCCAGCGTCTCCGGACCTGCGCGCCAGTCATCGCGCACGAGGGCCGGCAGCGCCGGTTCCAGGGGGCCATAGGCGAAATTGAACAGGAGCGACGCCATGGTGAGGGCCACGAGCGGCGGCGTGCCAAGGAAGAAGCGCCACCCTTCGCGGAACGAGACGCCTTCGGCCCGTCCGCCACGTCCCCTCTCGCGTTGTCGGCCTTCATACACCTTTGCCGGAATGGCCGCGAGCAGCGCGGCCGGCAGGATGAACAGGGCGGCGTTGACCAGCATGGTGCCCGGCGCACCGATCAAACCGGTAAGGGCCCCACCGACAGCCGGACCGACGAGAACCGCCAACTGCCACGACAATTGGCTGAAGGCATTCGCCGTTTCCAACTGGTCGGCCCGCACAAAGTTAGGCAGCACCGATTGGCTGCCCACGGTCGACAAAGGAGCAAGAAGGCCGGCAAGCGAGAGAAGAACCACAAGGAGCGGATACGACAGGAGGTCCGTCCAGTGGAGAAGCGGAATGAGGGCGTACAGGAGACCTCGGGCGACGTGGTCGAGGATGAGCAGGCGTTTTCGCATGCCGCGGTCAAAGAGGTATCCGGCGAGCGGACTGGCCACGACCGACGTGACGAGGTACATCCCCATTACCCCGCCGATGGCCAGAGAAGAGTCGGTCTGCTGCAGCGTAAACCAGGCCAAGGCCACCCACGACAACTGGTGTCCCAGCATGTCAAGGGTGGTCGCCGTCCAGAACAGGCGGAAAGGCCGGTTCCCCCACAGCACGCGAACCGTTGCGCGAAAAGACGGCATGATGTCACCCTTTCACGCGAATGAAACGCAAGTGGGGCAAAAAACCCCGTCACCCAGATGGGCGCGGGGTTTTTTGCGTTCGGTTCCGTACTTTCAATTTACCGCTCAGGCTTCTGCCAGCGCAAGATGGGTTTTCGCGCCGCCGTCACCTCGTCGAGCCTTTTGACGACCGTGGTATGCGGCGCGTTCAAGACGAGATCCGGATTTTCTTCGGCTTCTTTGGCGATCTGGATCATCGCGTCGGCAAAGGCGTCCAGCGTCTCCTTCGCCTCCGTTTCCGTCGGCTCGATCATCAGGCACTCGTCGACGATGAGCGGGAAGTAGATCGTCGGCGGGTGAAACCCGAAGTCGAGGAGGCGTTTGGCCATGTCCAACGTACGGACGCCCAGCTTCTTCTGCCGGCGCCCGGAGAGGACAAATTCGTGCTTGCAGTGCCGGTCGTAGGGAAGGTCAAAGTAGGGCGCGAGGCGCCGCATCAGGTAGTTGGCGTTCAGGACGGCGCACTCCGACACCTGGCGCAACCCCTCGGGCCCCATCGTGCGGATGTACGCGTAGGCGCGCACGAGCATGCCGAAGTTGCCGTAGAAGCCCTTGACGCGTCCGATCGACTGCGGGCGGTCGTAGTCGAGGCGGTAGCGGTCGCCCTCTTTCACCACCACCGGGACGGGGAGGAACGGGATGAGATCCTTCTTCACGCCGACCGGACCGGCCCCCGGTCCCCCGCCTCCGTGCGGCGTGGTGAAGGTCTTGTGCAGGTTGAGGTGGACAACGTCAAAGCCCATGTCCCCGGGACGGGCGATGCCCAGGATGGCGTTGGCGTTGGCCCCGTCGTAGTACAACAGCCCGCCAACGTCGTGAACGATCTTGGCAATCTCAAGGATGTCCTCTTCAAACAGCCCCAGCGTGTTCGGGTTGGTCAGCATGAGTGCGGCCGTGTTCTCGTCGACGGCGCGCTTCAGGGCCTCGAGATCGACCAGCCCGCGCGCATCCGACGGGATGGTGACGGTCTGCATCCCGGCCACCGTGGCGCTGGCCGGGTTGGTCCCGTGGGCCGAATCGGGAACGATCACCTTGGTCCGCTTCTCCCCGCGCGCTTCATGGTAGGCGCGGATCATCATCAGGCCCGTCCACTCCCCGTGGGCACCGGCGGCCGGCTGCAACGTCACGGCGTCCATCCCGGTGATCTCGGCGAGATATTCCTGCAGGTGCCACATCAGCTCGAGGGCGCCCTGCACCATCTCCTCCGGCTGCAGGGGATGGACGTGGGCAAACCCCGGCAGGCGGGCCACGTCCTCGTTCACCTTGGGGTTGTACTTCATCGTGCAGGATCCGAGCGGATAAAAACCGTTGTCGATGCCGTGGTTGCGCCGCGACAGCTCGGTGTAGTGGCGGATGAGGTCCGGCTCCGACACTTCCGGCAGTTCGGCCGGCACGCGCCGCAAGAGGTGGGCGGGGATGCACGCGGTGACGCTTGCCTCCGGAACGTCCGGCTCGGGCAAGCTGTAGGCGACGCGGCCCGGCTTCGACCGCTCGAAGATGAGCGGCATGTCGGCTTTGCCCGTTTGCTCCTTGTTCACGACGCTCACGCCAATCCCTCCAGCTCGCGCACGAATTGGTCGATTTCCGCCTTCGTCCGGGCATCGGTGACCGCCACGAGCAAGTGGCCGTCCAGCTCCGGATACTCGCGCCCAAGATCGTACCCGGCGAGGATCCCTTTGGCGAGCAGGGCTTGGATCACCTCGCGCGGAGGGCGCGGCGTCTTTACGACGAACTCGTTAAAGAACGGCGCCGCAAACGGAACCGCATAGCCGGGAAGCCGCTCGATTTGCCGCTTCGCATACTGCGCCTTGTGCACGTTCAAGAGGGCCAGCTCCTGAATGCCGCGCTTGCCCAGCGCGCTCATGCACACGGCCGACGCGAGGGCCATCAGCGCCTGGTTGGAGCAGATGTTCGAGGTGGCCTTCTCGCGGCGGATGTGCTGCTCGCGGGCCTGGAGGGTCAGCACGAAGCCGCGCCGTCCCTCCTGGTCCACCGTCTGCCCGACGATGCGGCCGGGGATTTTGCGCACGAGGGCGCTCTTGACGGCGAAATACCCGCAGTGCGGGCCGCCGAAGGACGGGGGGATGCCGAGGGGCTGGGTGTCCCCGACGACGATGTCCGCCCCAAAGGTCCCCGGCGGCTCCAGGATGCCGAGGGCGAGCGGATTGGCGCTGACCACAAAGAGGGCGCCCTTCTCGTGGGCAATCGGCGCGATGGCCGACAGGTCCTCAATGCCGCCGAAGAAGTTCGGGTACTGGACGATCACCGCCGCCGTATCGCCGTCGACCGCCGCGCGCAGGGCCTCCAGATCGGTGAGGCCACCCTTGGCCGGCACCTCCACCACGACAAAGCCCAACCCCTTGGCGTACGTCCTCAGGATCGCGCGGGCCTGGGGATGGACGGCGCGGGAGACGACCATCTTCGCCCGCTTCGTGTGCCCGAAGGCGAGGTTGGCCGCCTCGGCCACGGCGGTGTACCCGTCGTACACCGAGGAGTTGGCCACGTCCATGCCGGTCAGCTCGCAGATCATCGTCTGGAACTCGAAGATGGCCTGCAGCTCCCCCTGGCTGATCTCCGGCTGGTACGGGGTGTAGGCCGTGTAGAACTCGGCGCGGGAGATGACGTGGTGCACCACGCTAGGGATGTAGTGCTCGTAGACGCCGGCGCCGAGAAACGACACGACCTGCTGCAGCGTCGTGTTCTTCTCCGCCAGCGCGCGCATGTGGCGCACGAGGTCCGGTTCGGCCAGCGGTTCGGGGAGGTTCAGCCGCCCGTGAAACCGCACCGCGTCCGGAATGTCGGCAAAGAGCTCCTCGACGGAGTCCACCCCGATCGTGGCGAGCATCTCCTTCTTGTCGTCTTCCGTCATGGGCAAGTACCGGAACTTCACCGCGCTTCCCCCTTGTCGCAAAGTTGCTACGGCTTCGGCCGCCGGTAGAACGGGGTTTTGACAATCGTCGCCCGCAGCTTTTTGCCGCGCACGTCCACGAGCACCTCCGTGCCCACGGCGGCGTGTTCGGCCTTCACCAGGGCCAGGCCCACATTCTTTTTCAGCGTCGGCGAGTGCGTTCCGGAGGTGATCCGCCCTACCGGCTCATCGCCGATGTACACCGGATAGCCGGTGCGCGGGATGCCGCGGTCGATCATCTCCAGGCCGACCAACTTCCGCGGCGGCCCTTGCTCCTTTTGCGCTTTCAGGGCCTCCTTGCCGATGAAGTCGACCGGCTTGTCGACCTTGACGGCGAAGCCCAGGCCGGCCTCGATGGGCGAAATGTCGGCCGCCAGCTCCTGACCGTAGAGGGGCAGGCTAGCCTCGAAGCGCAGCGTGTCCCGCGCGCCCAGGCCGCAGGGCAGCACCCCGGCCTCCTTCCCCGCCGCGAGGATGGCCTCCCACAACGGAATGGCCCCTTCGTTCGGCAGGTAGATCTCAAAGCCGTCTTCACCGGTGTAGCCGGTGCGGGAAAGGATGAACGTCTCGACGCCGGCAACCCTGGCCCCCTGCACAAATCGGAAGGGCGCGATGTCGGCCAGCGGGACGTCGGTCAGGGTTTGCAGGACCGCTTCGGCCAGCGGGCCTTGCAGGGCCAGCTGGGCAATTTCCGGCGAGCGATTCGTCACCGTCACATTGCCCTCGGCGTGCTTCTGGATCCACTCGACATCCTTGTCCGTGTTGGCGGCGTTGACGACAAACAGATAGCGATCCTCCCCGAGGCGGTAGACGAGAAGGTCGTCCACCGTCCCGCCGTCGGGGTAGCACATAAGGCTGTACTGGGCCTGGCCCACCGCGAGGATCGACGCGTCGTTCGTGGTCAGCTTCTGGACGAGGGCGAGCGCGTCGGGGCCGCCGATCTCGATTTCGCCCATGTGCGAAACGTCAAAGAGCCCCGCGCGGCTGCGCACCACCTGGTGTTCCTCCAGGATGCTGGTAAACTGGACCGGCATTTCCCAACCGCCGAAAGGAATCGTCTTCGCCCCGTATTTGGCGTACACCGGATACAGGGGCGTGCGCTTCAGTTCGGCCATCGTCGCACCTCCGCTTCCATCATCCCCCATCGTACCCGAAGAAAAGCGTTTCCACTCTTCGGGAAACAAAAAAGAGCGAAAGGCACACGACGGGGACGTGCGCGCTTTCCCTCTGTCCGTTGACCTGAGAGTGTCTCCCGCGCATCCGCGCGGGATTCCCCCTTGGGCGGTCCGCCTGTCGCGGACACTCTCCAGAGTTGCGTCCGGCAGGAGTCCTTTTGCCTGAGAGATTCGCCCGGACGCGACTTTGCCGGGCTTGCTCCTTCGGCGCCGCCCCGCAGGCGGTCTCTCCCCCTGCCTTCCTCCGCCGTATGCGGTTTTTCCCGGTTAGCCATACTAGTTTTATCCTATCATATCCTGCCGCGGACCGAAAAGGATTTCCCGCACAACGGGAGGGGCTCACGTCGTGCGCATCCGTCCGATCTTTGACCGCCAATGGCTGGAGGAGTTTGCCGCGCGCGTGCGCGCCGACTCCCCGTGGGACCCATGGGAGCTGTTCCGGCTCGCTTATGAGGCCGCCGAAGCCACCCTGGTCCCGTCCTTCGACGACCTGGAGTGCCTGAAGCACCTGCACGCCTTTTCCCCGCTCCCCCATCAGGTGGAAACGGCGCGCCGCGTGGTGAACGAGATGCGCGGACGGGCCATTCTGGCCGACGAGGTGGGCTTGGGCAAGACGATCGAAGCCGGTCTGGTGCTGAAGGAATACCTGGTGCGGGGGCTGGTCAAAAAGGCCCTCATCCTCGTGCCGTCGTCGCTGGTCACGCAGTGGACGGCGGAGCTGAACCAGAAGTTTGCCATTCCCGCCGTGGCCCAGAAAAAGGCCTACATGTGGCGCCAGCACGACATCCTCGTGGCCTCCCTCGACACGGCCAAGCGCGCCCCCCATCGCGAGCAGGTGCTCGCCATCGCCTACGACATGCTGATCGTCGACGAGGCCCACAAGCTGAAGAACGCGCGGACGCAAAACTGGGCCTTCGTCAACGCCATCAAGAAAAAATACTGCCTGCTCCTCACCGCCACACCGGTCCAGAACGATTTGAACGAACTCTTCAACATGATCTCCCTCTTGAAACCGGGCCATCTCGGCAACGACGCGACCTTCGCGCACCAGTACGTCGTCCACAAGCGCCTGCCCAAAAACGAGGAAAAGCTGCGCACCGAACTGGGCAAGGTGATGATCCGCAACCGGCGCGCCGACGGCGGCATCGCCTTCACCGAACGCCGCGTGGAAACGCTGGCCCTCGAGCTGTCGCCGAAGGAACGGGAGCTGTACGACGCCGTCACCGCCTTCGTGCGCGAGCAGGCCCAGGAGACGCGCTCGCTGCGCAGCGCCTTTGCCCTCCTTACCCTGCAGCGGGAAGTGTGTTCCTCCCGCGACGCGGCGATGGTCTCCCTCTTCAAATGGTACAAGCGGGCCGAAGAGGGCACGCCGCTTAAGCGCCGCCTGCACGAGCTATTGCTGCTGGCCAAGGAGGTGGGCACCCACACCAAGGCGCGCAAGGTGGTGGAACTCCTGCGTCGCCTCGACGGCAAGGTGATCCTCTTCACCGAATACCGGGCCACCCAGGAATTCCTTCAGGCCGAACTGGCCAAGCAGGACATCACCACCGTCCTCTTTCGGGGCGGGTTTGGACGGAACAAAAAGGACTGGATGCGCATGCTGTTCGAAAACCGCGCCCGCGTGCTCATCGCCACCGAAGCCGGCGGGGAGGGGATCAACCTGCAGTTCTGCCACCAGATGATCAACTACGACCTGCCGTGGAACCCCATGCGTGTCGAACAGCGGATCGGACGCATCCACCGCCTCGGCCAGACGCGCGACGTGACGATCTTCAACCTGGCGACAAAGGACACGATCGAGGAGCACATCCTCAACCTGCTGACGGAAAAGATCCGCCTCTTTGAGCTTGTGGTCGGGGAGCTCGACGCCATCGTGACCCAGGTCCACCTCAGCAAAACCTTCGATCGCACCCTGGCCGACATCGTCCTCCGCTCCAAAGACGATCGGGAGGCGGCCGAAAAGCTGCGCCGGCTGGGCGACGCGCTGGCGCAGGCGCGGGAGACGGCCGGTCCCGGGTGGGCCGAGGCGGCGGTCGAAACGGGGAGATGAGGCCATGGATCGCGCGCAGGTGACCGCCTTTGTCCGCCGCTACATCGCCGCCATGGGCGGGGAGATCCTGGAGGAGGCTCCCTCCTATGTCCGGGTGCGCCTTACCCCGGACATGGACAAGGACTTGATGAACCGCCCCTTCTACTGGAGCTACATGGAACAATTTGGCCTCGAACCGGTACCGGCCGTGCTGACGCTCGTTTTTGACCCCGACCGCCCACCCCCCGACGGACGCGGCGAGCCCATCGCCTTCGGTTCGCTGCGCCTTACCCAAATCTTCCGCTCGGCGCAAAAGCGGGGGCGGTTCGTGCGGCTGTACGAAGCGCCCGGCGGCACCGCGGGGAACGGCGAGGCGTCGTCCCCTTTTCTCGCCCCGGGGGACCGTACGGCAAGAGCCCCCACCCCGCGGCCTCCCGCGCGCCTCGTCCCGCATCTGGCCGTTAACTACCGCGTCAGCTTCCTGTGCGACCGCAAGAAAGAGCGCCTGCTCCCCATCGGCGTCAACCTCGAGACCGGCCACGTCGTCGAGGGCTTCTACCCGCGCATCGCCGCACGGCCCTTCACGCCCGTCATGCCGCCCGGCGCCGTTCTTGCGCCCTGTCGTCTGACGCTGGAGGCGGCGGTGGCACGGGCCGAGGCGGCGGTGGCGGCGGCCGTCGCCGCCGAAGACGACAGCTGGGCGCGCGATGCCCTGGCGCGGCTGGCCGAGGAGCAGGCCCTCTTGCGGGCGTACTATGGCGAGACCCCCACGGAGGAACAGCGCGGGGAGCTGGCGCAACGGCTGGAAGAACTGGAAGCCCTGTTTACGCCGCGCATCGCGGTCGACGTGGTCAACGCGGGGCTCTTTTTCCTGTCTAGCCCTGTCGCAATGGGGGACGAGAGGGGAGAACTTGCGGCCGGCTCCTGACAGATCCCGACACCCCTTGCGCAACGGGACGCCTATAATGGAGCCAAACCGCCGGGAGGTGTTCCCGCGATGGCCCTTCGCGCATTCCGGTTCCCTCGCCTTCGGTGGCGCTGGGCCCTGGTCTGCGCCGCGCTGCCGGCGCTCGCATTTTGGATGCCGGTCGTGGAACGCGGAACGGGCGAGCCGCTCAGCCCGGATCCGCGGCAGGCGCTCACCGCCTTCCTGCAGGGATGGACCGCGCAGCTCGCCCGTGCCGATGAACGGTTCTTTCCCCTTTCCTCCGCGTCGGCCGTGCTCGTCGAACCGCTGGCCTACCCGGCCCACACGTACCGGGTGTGCCTCCGCCCGGCGCCTGCGTCGCCCTCTGCCGATCGGGTATCCGGCGCGGCGCCCGTGTACGCCATCGTGAAACAGGACGACGAGGCCCCGTTTGCCGTCGCCGTGCTCGAGTACGGCGTGGGCACCCGTTTGCCCTTCGACGCCCCTTCCGCTCCCCAGCCCACCCTGCCGGGGACGGCCGCAACGGTCTACGGCGGCTTGGAAAGCTTCTTGCGCCTCGGGCAAACCCTGGCCGACCCGGTGACCGGTGAAATCCTCCCGGCGCCGGCACGCTTCACGCCCCCAGAGGCCCCGGGATACCGCCTGGCCGTGCTCGAGGCGGCGCGTCACGAAAAGCGGCCGGTCGGCGACCCGCTGGCCACTGTGGTTGCGTCCCGAAAGCCGGGCGCGCGTCCGGACGCCAAGGCCTTCGACCCGCGGCGACCCCTTCCCTGGACCGGCTACGCCGCCTCCTTATACGGGGACGCCGTGTCCGCTTTCTACACCGTCGACGGCTTCCACCGCTGGGACGGCGGCACCGTCTTTGTGGCGCTGCGCGACCCCTGGGCCGAAGAGCTGGTCCGCTTTCTCCCGCTGCCGGAACTCAACCGACTGGGCGGGTTTTATCCCGGCGGGGCGGCCGACCGCTAAGGCCCGGTCGCCCCTACGCCGTCGGCCCCGCCGCCGCGAACTCCGGGTCCTCGTACGGATGGGCCACCCAGCCGGACGGGTCGATGAACAGCCGCACGGCCACAACGCGCCGCTCGTCGGTCAGGGTGAAGAAGTGCGGCGTCCGCTCCGGAACGGAGATGACGTCCCCCGCCTCGAGTTCGCAGTCGAAATAGCCCGTGTCGCCCTGACCCTTGATCACGAAGACGCCGCTCCCGGCGACGATGGCCCGCACCTCGTCCTCGGTGTGGGTGTGCACCTGGGCAAAGGTGCGCAGGAGTTCCTCGAGATTGGGCGTTGCCTCGGACAGGGCCACCACATCCCACTTGACGTAGCCGCGGCGTGCGGCAAGCGAACGGATGTCTGCGTCAAAGGCGCGCAAGATTTCGTCTTTTTCGGCATCGGTCAGGTTGAACTTGCCGCGCAGATGGGCCGGCAGTTTCCCCGTATCCCAGCGCTCGTAGAGAACGCCTTGCCGATCCAGGAAGGCCCGCACGTTTTCAATCCCCGTGATGCGTTCTCCCGTTTTGCGCACGCGAATGATGGCCATGCGAAACCGCCTCCTTCTTCGGGTTATGAAGTCTCGCTTCGGCTATGGGCGCACTAGACGCCCACCAGCGCCGCCCGGCATTGCAGGAGGGCCAGGCGGTACTGGAACAAAAATTCGAACGCTTCCAGGTGGCGCTTGGCCGCGAGGGGGCTTTCCCCCCAGGCGTAAATGCCGTGGTTGCGGATCAGCACCCCCGGCACGCGCGGGTTGGCCACCCGGGCCACCGCCTCGGCCAGGCGGGCGATGTCGGCCACATTTTCGACGATGGGAACCTCGATCACGGCGTCCTCGTCCCAAATGCCCAACCCCTTGATCAGTTCCTGCGGCCCGATGGACACGCGGCCTTGCGCAAAGAAGAGCTCGGAAATCACGTTGTTGGCCACCGTGTGCACGTGAAAGACGGCGCCCACCTCCGGAAAGGCGCGGTACAGGGCGGCGTGCACGCGCGTTTCGGCCGAGGGGCGATTTTTCGTGGCCTCCACAGGCTGACCGTCACCGTCGACCAGCAGGAAATCGTCCGGTCCCGATTCCGTCTTGTCTTTCCCACTGGCGGTCACGAGAAACACGAGCGGGTCCTCCTGCACCTTCAGCGAGAGGTTCCCGCTGGTGGCCGGAAACCAGCCCCGCGCCGCAAACTGCTCCTTGACGGCGGCCAGGCGCATCCACGCCTGTTGCCGCGCCTCCGTCGTCAGCGCTCCGCTCACGAGGACTCCCCCTCCTCTCCCTTGCCGGTTGGGCATGGCGCCGGCTCGGCGTCCATTAGCCGCGCGAGGACCGCCACCACGTCGTCAAAGGTGGCAAAGGGCACGTGCGGCAGCCCGAGCTCCCGACACCGCTCCAGCAGGTACTCGCGCGCGATCACGAGATCCGCCAGTTGCGCCCCGGCCAAGTCGGTCACGCTGTCCCCCACCACGATCCGGTAATGGCGCGCCGGATCGAAGCGGCGGATGATCGACGCCTTGCACAGCCCGCAGTCGCTCTCGCACGCCTCGTCGCACGGGTGGGGCCACGTGATGCGGATCCGCTCGCCGGAGACGTCGCTTCCGTTGCAGTAGATCCGCTCGCGGGGAATGCGGTAGGGCTCAAGCAGCGGGTAGACGAAGAAGTCAATCCCCCCGCTCGTGACGTACCATTCCACGCCCCGCGCCGCGGCGTAGGCAACGAACCGGTCAAATCCCGCGCGGATGCGCACCGTCTGGCGGACGAAGGCGGCGATCTCGTCCCGCTTGGCGCTGGGCAGAAGGGCAAACAGCTTGCCCACACCTTTGCGCACGCTGATCCGCCGTGCGAGAATGGCGTCCTTGATTTCCTCCCACCCCGGCGGGGCGAAGGCCTCCATGATGGCGACGATGCAATCCCGCTCGGTGATGGTGCCGTCGAAGTCGACAAACAGCACCGGGGCGCGGCCCCGCAAAGGCGGAAGCGTCATGCCACCACCCCCCACTTCGCCAGCGCTTTGTCCAGCGCCGGGCACGTCTTGGCCTGCTCCTCCAGCGGCACGCCGGCCACCGCCGCCTCGATGGCCGCCACAAAGGCCTCGCCTCCCCCGCGCGGCCCGTCGGGATGGCCGTGGATGCCACCGCCAGCGTTCACCACGTGGTCGAGGCCAAAGTCGGCCAGCAGGCGCGGCACCATGCCCGGGTGGATGCCCGCCGACGGCACCGGGAACGCCGGGGCCAGGCCGGCGAAGGGCTCAACGAGGCGATCGCGCAGGGCAAAGGCCTTCGCGGCGTCAAGGGGGACCGTGCCGTAGGGAGACGGGAACAGCACCAGGTCCGCCCCGGCCAGGCGCATGAGCGTGCCCAGCACGATCGGCGCGGCAATGCCGTGGTGCGGTGAAGCGTACAGCGCCCCGGCCAAGGCCGGATGGGCCAGAATGGGTACGGCGATGTCCGGATCCTCGCGCAGCCGCTGCAGGATGTCGTACCCGTACGGCAAGACGTTGAGCAACAGGGCCGTGGCCCCCTGCCGCACCGCCTCCCGCGCCCGGTCCACCAGCTCGTCGACCGGACCGGTCAGGTTGACGGCGTACAGCACGCGGCGGCCCGTCTTCGCCTCGTGCGCGTCGAGCGCTTCGCGAAAGAGGGCGATGCGCTCGAAAACGGGCGCCCGGTCGTCGACAAAGAAGATCTCATCGTCCTTCACGAGGTCGACGCCGCCCTCCACCTGGGCGACAAACTGCTCGTGCAGCTCGGCGAGGGACAGGCCGATGCACGATTTGAAGATGCTCATGAGGAGCGGCCGCCCCCACACCCCCAGCCGCTGGCGCACCCCGGCAATGCCCAAGCGCGGACCCGGAAAGGCGCGCACGAAGGCGTCGGGCAGCTTCAGGTCGATCAGCCGGATGCGCCCGTCCATCGACAGCTTGCCGAACACCGTCGTGAGCAGCGAAGGGATGTCGGCGCGCAGGTTGCGCACCGGGTAGCCGATCGCCAGATGGGCCACGCGCGACCTGTCGGCGGCCACCTGTCCGCGGCGGATGTCCACCACCACGCCTTTGTACGGTTCCAGCTCCGCGCGGCGGGCGGCGGGAAGGTCGGTCCACGTCCCCACCGTGAGCCCGACGGCGATCGACTCGGCCTTTTTGCGCAGGTCGCCGTCATCCGGCACCTGATAGGTGGCCACAACCCATTCGTTCGTCATGGTCCTCTCCCCGTTTCGCAAGATGATGAAAAACGAAAAGGCCTCTCCCGCATCCGAGAGAGGCGCGCGACGTGTTCCACGTTCCGCGGCTCTCATCTCTCGGAAAACGGCTGTCCCCGTCTTCCGCAGGAGTTAGCACCGTGCACGCCAAGGGACGTGCCGGTTGCCGGGCTTCATCGGGCCAGTCCCTCCGCCTGCTCTGGATGAGATCCGGGCTTTCCTGCTTGCGTATTCGGTTGATTCAAAAATTACTAAAGGAGCGGCGAGTTGTCAAGGCGGTCAAACAACATGCTTCCATGCTTTTCGGATCGAATCCCGATAACCCCGCGGCAGATTGACGCCGTCAATTGTCGATCGAACAAGAAACGCCCAATTCCTCACGCATCTCGCGAAGCAAACCTTCCCCTGGGGTTTCCCCTCGTTCCAATCTCCCGCCAGGCAATTCCCATTCCTTTCGTTCATTTTTCAGCAGGATCACGTTGTTGTCCTTGAAGAGAATTCCTTTTATTGAAACAGGAATTTTCCAGCTCATTTCCCAACTCATTTCTTCACTCCTTAAATATAGAAAAATCGAAAAGAAAAAACCGGGCGCCCCCGCGCATGCCGTCCACCTTGTTGTCTCCGAACCTGCTCTCCAGCAGGTGGGTGTCCGCACGCTGGCTTCCGCTGTCCTCCCGAAGGAGGCATAGCGTCCACCAGCGGATGTAGGACTCCCTTTGTCATGGTTGTGGTTCGAGACACACAACGGTGTGACGCACATCGCAGGAAGCGCCTTGCGCGTGCTTTTAGTATGGCATGGAATACGGCCCCGCGTCAAGGCGACGCAATCAC
>NZ_BMOF01000037.1 GCF_014646935.1 Calditerricola satsumensis
CTCGGCGATGCCATTCCCCATCGTCCCCGCCCCGATGACGGCGACGGTTTCGTTGGCCATCTCGATCCCCTCCTCCTTTCCGTGCTGCAGCAACAACTGCCTCAATCCCCTGGAACCATGAAAAACAAGAATATATGGAAAAATAAGAATATTTATTGTAAACCAATCTTCCCGACTCTACGCGCCGCGCCCCTCCTGTGTTTGGCGCAGGCGAAAACGCTGAATCTTCCCCGTGCTTGTTTTCGGCAACTCGTCAACAAAAACAAACCAGCGCGGACACTTGTAGGATGCCAATCGCTCCTTTACAAAGCGTTTCAACTCCTCAACCAACGATTCCGACGACGGAATGTCCGGGCGGAGAACCACAAACGCCTTTGGCTTCACCAGGCCGTCCCCGTCGTCATGCGCCACCACGGCGCATTCCACCACAGCGGGATGCTCGATCAGCACGTTTTCGACTTCAATCGGCGAGACCCAGATTCCCCCTGCCTTGATCATATCATCGCTGCGCCCCACATACCAATAATACCCCTCTTCATCCCTTACATACATGTCGCCGGTACACAACCACGAACCCACAAAGGTCCGCTGCGTCTTCTCCTGCTTGTTCCAATATCCTGCCGCTACGCTGTCCCCCTTGATCCACAGCACGCCCACTTCGCCGGTCGGCACGGGACGGCCAGATTCGTCGCGAATCTCCGCTTCATAGCCAGGAACCACCGTTCCGCTCGAGCCCGGCCGTACCTGTCCTGGACGATTGCTAATGAAGATATGCAGCGCCTCCGTAGAACCAATCCCGTCCAAAATCTCGATTCCCGTCCACGCTTTCCACTCGTGATACAACTTCTCGGGAAGCGCTTCCCCCGCCGACACGCACAGTCGCAGGGAAGAGACGTCGTACCGAAATCGCTCCTCCCAACGCAGAACAGCGTTGTACGCCGTGGGCACAGAAAAGAACAGCGTCGGCCGATCGCGCTGGATCGTCTCCAAAATCACCTGGGGCGTCGGATGTTCGGGCACCAGGATCGTGGAAGCACCAACGCCTAACGGAAAATACATGGCATTTCCCAATCCGTAGGCAAAATGAAGCTTGGCCACGGAATACGTGCGATCACCGGGCTGGATGTTCAGGATTGGCTTGGCATAATGAAGCACGCAGAAGGGCATATCGTGCTGCAGATGGATTGTGCCCTTGGGCGCCCCTGTGCTGCCCGAGCTATACAGCCAAAAGGCCACATCATCCTTGTGCGTATCAGCGGGCTCCAGCGTTCCGTCAACTTGGTGCAGCAGATCCGTAAAACTCAGCCATCCTTGCGGCGCCTCGCCCTTCACGACCAATCGCAGTGGCTTGAATCGGCTGGCGGCCACGATGTTCTCGAAGACCTCCACCAGTTCCCGCCCTACCAGCACCGCCTTTGGACGGGCATCGTATACAAAATACGCGTAATCGTCCGGCCGCAAACGGGGATTGAGCGGAACGGGGACCGCCCCGATCTTAATCGCCCCAAAGAACGCATACACGAATTCCGGACAATCCGGCAAAACCAGCAGGATCCGCTGCTCCATCTCGATGCCCAACTCGCGAAACAGCCGTCCGGCACGATTTACGCGCTCATAGAGATCGCCATAGGTTACGACTTCATCACGATAGAGTATGGCCACTTCGTGCGCTCGTCCTTCCTCCATGTGCCGATCGACAAAATCACATGCCGCATTATACCGCTCCGGAACAGGCCACTTCATCTCTTGTCCCCCCAATTCCCCAACCATCTCATCGGATGCGTCGGGACAGGAGCGTCCCCCACAGACGCTCCTGTCCCGATACCCTGCAATCCACGCGCATCGCTCACGCTCGCGGTCGGGTCCAAAAACCGTCCGGGTCAAACCGACGAACCAGCGCCAGCTCCTCCTCTGTTGGAACCGGTCCCGGTTCACAATCCGGCGCCACACGCAAAGCCCACCCCGTATGCGCGCAGACCTCCTCCGGTGTCACCCCTGGGCGATAGGAGGCGAGATACGCTTCGCGGGTGCGTGGATCGAAACGAAACACCCCCAGCGTGCTGATGATCACATCCGGTCCGCCGCGCGGCAGGCCATGGCGCTCCCGCCAGCCAGGCCCATCTCCATAACCGGGTGAGGTAATGAACGAAACGCGTTCGACAAACCGCTTTTTCTCATGGGGCATGATGATCAAAAGACGCTTAGCCAAACAGGCGATGTCCACACCGCCACCACTGCCGGGAAGCTTTACTCGGGGGCGTTCCGGCGGTCCAATGTACGAGGTGTTGAGATTGCCAAAACGGTCCACTTCCGCTCCGCCGATGAATCCGGCATCCACCTCGCCCCGCTGCAACAGCCCCATCACCGTTAACATCGACGTGCAGCTGACAGCCTGATGAATGTTCGGATTGTCCCCCATCGTATACAGCAGCTCCGCCGGCGGCGTGTCACGAATGACACCGTTTTCAAACAATCCGACGGCGCGTGGTGCATGTCGGCACTTTGCCACCGCAAAGGCGAGCAGAGGAAGGCGCATCCCAACAAAGACGACCTCCCCGTCTCGAATCTCCCGCGCCGCGGCCACCACCATCCACTCCTGCGGCGTATACGCCACACGACGTCCCCCCTAGTACCCGTAATCGACCGGGACGGATGGGGCCGACCGCCTTGCGCGAAGCGACGCCCACCGCTCCCCCAACGCCTCCAGGTACGCTTCGCGCGCGGGCAGCCCATACACCCACCGTTCCAGCCAATTGAGAAACCCTTCTCGGGTGCGCGATTCTTCATGATACTGATGGAAGAAATCATGGTCACGGTTGTAGTAGCCGGGGACGGGAGAGGGATGGCATCCCCCCGGCACCTCCACCACCGCCGCCACTTTCCAGCTCGGCCACAAGACGCGATTGGGATCCGAGCGAATGATGTCGCGCGGAACCACTTCCTCGGCCAGCACGATGATCTTGCGGCTGGCCAGCCCCGCCTCCACGGCAACGCCGAGGTTGCCCCAGACATGAACGTTTCCTTCTTCATCACTGCGCTGTACCGCGAGAATGGCCACGTCGGGTTCGAGCGGCGGGACAATCACCGTTGGTTTCCCGTCAAGCGGCGACGGCGCGGTGCTCAAGGCCGGCGAGACGCGAAGGATGTCGCTGCCCAGGACAGTTCGCGCCGGCACATAGGGCAGCCCGTAGGCACCGGCCAGGAGCGCCAGCTGAATGGTGAAGTTGCTGTGGTCTTCCACCACAATCGGATGCGGCACGCCCTGCTCAACCGCGCGGCGATAGTTGTGACCCAGACCAGCACTCACGTTCCCCACCCACGCCGCAATGACCCGCTTTACACAACCGGCACCGATGAGAAGATCAAACAGCATGTCGGAAATCGGTCCGATCAGCGTCAACTCCTTTTTTCCCTGCCGCACCATTTCCAGTCCGGCCGCAAAGGGAATCAATGCCTCCAAGTGAACGCCCATCGCCACGCGATCGCCGTCCCGCACGTGTTCGGCAATCGCCTCCGCGAGCGTCATGCGTTTGGACACGCGTCCTCCCCCTCTTCGCGATGTTGACGCTCCCCCTCTCCCTCCCACCGCACGTATTCAAAAAAACTGGAACAATTCTGGCAATAGTACTGAGACAAAAGCTGCGCCGACCCAAACCGCGAAACGCACGTCGTTTCGTGGCTACCGCAGAAGGGGCAAGGCGCAGCCTTCATCGCACGCCCGCCCCCACCAGCAGGCGACTGTACATCCGAGCCAGTTCCCCCTTGCCCGTCTCCGCGTCGAGGGCCAATCCCACCGCGGCCAAGCCCGGATCGTCCAATGAGGCGATCCACCCCTCGGCCCACTGCCGCGTCCGCATCAGACAGAGGCGTGTCCGTTCCTGCACCGCCGGCGCGTCGTTTAGCAAGAGGCGAACCCATTCCTCGACAAATGCAAGGTGTTCGGCCTGCTCCGCAAACAGCTTCCGCAGGCGCGAGGCGATTTCTGTCTCACGGGCCGCCCACGCCCGCAGGGACAGATCGGCCACGGCCAGCAGGCCAAAAGCAATGCCCATAAGCGCAACCCAATCGGCTTCGTCTGCGGCGCGCCGATACCCATAGCGCTCCAAGAATTGCGCCTCATCGATGGTCTCGCCTGCCAATTCGCGCAACCACGTCAGCAGCAAACGCCCGTGCCCGAGCTCGCCTTGGGCCATGGCCACGGCAGCCAACGACGCTTCCAGCGTCGGCCCGGCCATCCCGATTTCCGTAAACCAATAGCCCAGCTTCAACTTGTTGGCGGCCAGATCGCGCACGCGTTCCAACCACGGCGCGCAAGTTTTCCAATTTCTCTCCATAATCCATCACGCCCCCCTTTGCTTGTCGTAAGGATCGCCCAATTCCTTGACCCAAAAAACACAGTTGCGCGGAACGACGCACAGTTCTGCCCAGTCTTCCTCATCATACACCCAGTTGGCATAAGCTGCTGCCAGCCGGCCCGAGGGCGCGCGCACGGTGCCGATATGCACCAACGGATCTCCTCGCTGCACTCGGGCAAAAACATCGAAATCTTCGCAATCGAAACGTTGCCTCATAGGCTGATCCCCCATTCCCGAAATCGTTGTCGGGCTGCTTCGTTCATCCGTTCCTTTGTCCACGGCGGATCCCATACGACGTTAATGATTACCTCTTCTACACCGGGCTCCTGCAGCAGGCACCGACGAATGTCCTCTTCAATCCATTCCATGCATCCGCAGGCCGTCGAGGTATAGGTCATGTCTACCACCACGCGCCCCTCGCCCTCAACGCGAAGGGCATAGATCAGACCCAGATCGACGACGCTTACGGGAAATTCAGGATCCTTCACCGCGCGCAGCGCTTCCCATAGCCGGTTTACCTCAATCGTTGCCTGTTCCCGCATGTCACCCCGCCTCCCGCAGCCGCGCGATCTCGCGGTATCCCTTGCGCAACTCGGCGACAAATTCTTCGCATTTCGGCCCGCGCCGCTTGAATCGCGCAATCACGTCATCCCACGTGCACGGCTGGTCAAACCGCCATTGCTTGGCCTCCTCGTCAAAGTGGCAGGGGAAGGGGTAGTCAAGCACGTACTCTCCTTTTTCCTCATCGTAATGCGCCGGTACACGCACCCCAATGGATTCGCAGAACGGCACCACTTCCCGGAGCCATTTTTGACGCAGTTGGTCGTTCGTGCTTCCCTTGATCCGGTACTCAAGTTGCGTGTTGCGCGTCTTCAAGTTATCCGGGAGGCCAAAAAACTCGACCGCTAACGGGAACATCCAGTCGACGGCCCGCTGCACATCGGCTCGCGTCTCCTCGTTTTCCATCAGCGTGCGCATCCACACCTCGCCGTTGCGTACGTGGAAGAGCTCCTCCTTGTCCACCTTCGCCAAGGCCCGCTTCCAGGGACCGTAGGAAGTGTTGGCGTAGGCGTCCCCGAGAAGAACAAATCCGGCGCGGTCAAAGAACGCGTTGAAGACGGCTAGCTCTGCCCAGCTTCCGTCGTAAGCGAAGTCAAAAGCATACGGATGCTTGAACTGCCGCGGCTCCCGCTCGTACACGAGGGCATCGATATCCTCCCCCAGGTCGGCGAGCAATCGATAGGCGATGTGCGCATGGCCAATCTCGTCCTGCATGATGGCCAGCGCAGTAATCTTGGCGTTGAGGTTGGGCGCATTATCCAGTGCCCGCCGCAGCGCAAACACGCTCAGCAGCTCCGTGTCCCCGACAATAATCAGGGTATCGCGGAGCGTTCGGTAGTACTCCTCGTTCATGTCGGCCCGCGATTCCACCGTGTTGCCTTCCGCAATCCACGCCTTTAGGTCTGTTGCCATACCCGTATCCTCCTTTCCATGATTGAAGGGGAGAGAAAGGGCGAACAGCACCGCGGCCATCCGCCCTGCCTAACCTTTCTCGCCAAAAATCGACACCCCCGCCGCAGGTTCGGCGTCGCGGCAAGATCACCGACCCGCGAACTGCGGCGTCCGCTTTTCGAGAAACGCCGAGAGTCCCTCTTTGGCGTCTTCCGAGCGGAACAGCAAGTTTTGCAGCTCGCCTTCATAGCGGATGGCGACATTCAGCGGCATCTCGATTCCGTTCATGATCGACAGCTTGATATTGCTGATGGCATAGGTGGCGCTGGATGCCAGTCGCTCGGCATACTCCAGCGTGCGTTGCCGCACCTCCGCCTGGGGCCACACTTCGTCGACCAGCCCGATTTCCTTGGCCTGTTGGGGCGTCAGCAATTCGCCGGTGATGCACAAGTGCAATGCCTTCGACGGGCCAACCAAGCGCGCCAGCCGCTGCGTGCCGCCCGTTCCGGGAAGCACGCCAAGGGTGACTTCCGGCAACCCGATTTTGCCCGCTTGATCGCCCATAAACCGCAGATCGCAAGCCAGCGCCATCTCCAAGCCACCGCCCACGGTATGGCCTTCCAGGCAAGCAATGAACACCTGTGGGCTGCGGGCAATCATGTCTAACGTTTCGTTGCAATGGAGACAAAATTGCGTTTTGTAATACGGGTCGGCTTCACGCAAAAATTTGATGTCGGCCCCAGCGGAGAAAAATTTCGGCACATCGCTGACAAGAACCGCCACCTTGATGTTCGAATCGAAGCGGACCTCCTTGATCGCCTGCTCCAGTTGCTTGTAAAGCTCGTGATCGTAACTGTTGGCCGGGGGATTGTTCAAATGAATCATCGCGATTTTGCCCTGCTTCTCCAAGGTGATGGGCATGGCCATCGCCTCCTCCTTATCGTACGTTTTTTCTGTATTCCGTGTTCAATTCGTATTATAAGCAGGATTGATCTGACAGTCAAGAATGTTGCTACTTTTATCACACCAGCGTCAGCCACCCTTACACCGGATAAGGAAAAGCGCGTTGATGTCCGCCCAATGGCCACATTTGCTGTTCTCCGCCGCTGAGATTTCCAAACGTGGGCCCCTGACCGCAAGACACCAGAACAGTTGTCGCGGCCATATCGGAACATCGATCGGCCAATTCGTAACGTTTTTTAAACGTTATAAAAATAAAAAAGAAAGTAGACCCTGCCGCAGCAATTGGGTACAGCAACCCACCCCTGCGGGTCACCCAAAGCGGCAAGGCCCCCAGTGAACAAGGAGAGAAAACACAACCCTCTCAGACTGCCTCGTTCATCAAAGCGCGTGACGGTACGAGGATCCGCTTGCCCTTTACATCCAGGATCCCGTCCGCCGTCAAGCGGAGGAAGGGCAGGTTGGTTGCCGACAAGAAAAAGAGCGCATAGAGCGGATCGTTTCCGCGATACCCTCGCACACGCAGGAGGCGAACCAGGTCGTCCGTGCTGTCCATCAGCTCGTCCATCGGCAAATCGCTCATGCATCCGCCGAGGGGAAGACGCAGACGGTATACTTCACGGCCTTCGTCGAGAAGGACCATTCCCCCGCCCATCGCGCACACTTCGTTAACCGCTCGGGCCATGGCCTGGCGGTCACGCCCGAGCACCATCACATCGCCTGAACCGGAAAACGAACTGGCAAAGGCATCAAACACGCCAAAACCGCGCAGGATGCCCGTGGTTATCCAGCGCCCGTCCACGCTGAGCAAGGCGACATACAGCTCACCCCGTTCAGGAACAGGGACCACTTCGCCATTCTCCACTCTCCCGCCTTCACTGGGGCGGGTGATGACGTTCACCAAGTCCATCACCGGAAACGGGAAGCCCGGATCAAGCACGCGGAACCAGTCCGGGTCTGCCGGCGTCACGCGGGGCGCATAGCGGCAGAGCGCCGGGTAGCGCGACCAATCGAAGGGCGGCGGCGCGTCGACCAGCTGACCGTCTTGCACGCGGAGGCGGCCGCCGCTCATCACGTGCACCGGCGTGGGGTTGGCCAGGTCTTCCAAGAAATTGATGTCGGCGACGCGCCCCGGGGCGATGCCGCCGATGTCGCCGTCCAACCCGTAGTACACGGCGACGTTGAGCGTCGCGGCGCGGTAGGCCGCCAGCGGCGGGAGGCCGGCGGCGAGGGCCTCGCGCAGCACGGCGTCGAGAAAACCGTCCCGCAAAAAGGGCGGCGTCGAGCCGTCGGTGGTGAGCATGAGGCGGCTGGTGAGGTCGGCGCCGCTGTCGACGAGCTGGCGCACAAGGGTCGGCACGTCGGGGCGGATCGACGAATGGCGCAGCGTGGCGTACAGGCCGAGGCGCAGGCGCCGCAGCACCTCGTCGCCGGTGATGGCCTCGTGACACGCCGTCACGCCGGCGGCCGCCACGGCGTTGAGCGTCTCGACCGACGCCCCGGGGTTATGCCCCTCGACGCGCTTGCCGAGGGCCCGTGCCCGATCCACGCCGGCGGCAAGAGCCGCATCGCCAGCCAGAAGATCGGGCCACGCCGTAAGTTCGCCCGCTTGCAGCACAGCAGGATGGGCCAGCAGGCGGCCGGTCCGCTCCGGCGTGTACCGCCGGCGCAGCGCGGGCGAATCGTTTTGCGGGTCGAGGCGCACCCACCACCACATGCGCACCGGCAGATCCGTCGTCTCGTCCCAAAAGGCCTCCAGCTCGTCCACGTCGAGCCGGTGAAACAGGTACAAGTTGTCGTTCACCATCCCCGTCGTCCCGTGGCGCAGGGCAAACGCCGCCAGCGCAAACGGGTTGTACAGCAAAAACGGATGGGCATGAGGTTCAAGATAGCCCGGCACGAGGATGAGGCCTTCGGCGTCGATGATGGCGGTTTCATCGTCCACGCTCGGCGTTTTCTCGCCGACGTAGGCGATGCGGTCCTCCCACAAGACGACCTCGGCCGGCAGCAGCTCGCCGGTGTAGACGTTGTAGATGCGCCCGCCGCGAATCCACGCAGTGGCCGGACGCCGGCGCATCGCCACCTCGGTCAGGCGGCGCCGACGTTCCACCGTAAGATGGGGAATAGGCGGTTTCATTGCGTCCTCCTCGTCCTGTCGTGTTGTGCGACGGTTTCGATGTGTCAAACCGTTCCGTCTCTTCCCATTGTACCATACGGGCGGCGGTCCACCTGCAGATACCGGCGCAGGGATTTCCAAAATTTGCTCTACTTGAATAGCGGATGGGTTGTCGGGATCGACTCATACTAAACCTGAAACGTACAGGGAGGAGGGTACGCCGTGAAGAAAAACGTCGGAACCCTCGACGCCATGATTCGTCTCGTTGCCGGGTTTACGGGGCTGGCCTGGGCCATCGCCATGGCATCCCGACCGTTCTCGCGCCCGCCCGTCGGGCTGATGATGCTCTCGGCGCTGAAGATCGCCGAAGGGCTGACACGCTGGTGCCCCATGCTGGCCTTGTTGGGAATCAGCACGCGCGAGCTGGACCGGAACGTGATGAAACGCGGACAACACCTGGATGAACGCGGCACCCCGCGGCGAATCCGCTTCTCCTAACGGGTATGGGAGGGAAAGCCTTTGGTCCGCCAAAACCGCCTCGATCAATGGTTTGCCTATGAATGGCTGAGCGACAACCTCTTTTCCATCCTCTTGATCGGGCTCTCCGTCGTGCTGGCGATCGCCGTGTGGATGGTTGTTCGCCGCAGCGACGGATGGTACACCCGCCGCGCGGCTTTGCGCCGCCGCCGCGACGGTGAAGACGAAACGTAGGCGTAGGTTCGACGAAGGAATGCGTCACTGTGGGTCTCTTGCAAGGTGGTTGAAAAGCCGCCATCCGCAGCAACAGAACGGCTGCCGCCCTTTGGGGTGACAGCCGTTTTTCTCGACGAACAAAAAAGTCCCCCGTTGAGGGAGACCCCATCCGTTTGTCCCTTTTGCAATTTGTCCGCCGCGACGTCGGCCACCTGCACCAGCGCCGTCTGCGCGCCCCTACCGCGCCGCCCGCAACGCCCGGTTCCCGATGTCCGTACGGAAGTGCATCCCGTCGAAGCGGATGCGGGCAACGTTGGCGTACGCCTTCCTCTGAGCCTCGGCCAGCGTGGCCCCGAGCGCCGTCACGCCGAGGACGCGCCCGCCGCTCGTGACGAGGGCCTCACCCGCGCGTCTCGTCCCGGCGTGGAAGACAAGCACGTCGGAATCGATCCGGTCGAGGCCGGCAATGGCCTTGCCCGTTTCGTAGCCATGGGGATAGCCGCCCGAGGCGAGGACAACGCACAGGGCCGCCTCGTCGCGCCACGCCAGCTCCACTTCCGCCAGCCGCCCCTCGACAACGGCAAGGAGCACCTCCAGGAGGTCCGTCTTCAGGCGCGGCAGGACGACCTGCGTCTCCGGGTCGCCGAATCGGGCGTTGAATTCGATCACCTTGGGACCGTCCGCCGTAACCATCAAGCCGGCGTACAGCACGCCGGTGAAGGGGCAGCCTTCCCGCACCAGCGCCGCGGCCATCGGCTTCAGGATGCGTTCGACGGCGGCGTCGATCACCGCCGGGCCGATCTGCGGCACTGGCGAATAGGCCCCCATGCCGCCGGTGTTGGGTCCGCGGTCGCCGTCGAAAACCGGCTTGTGATCCTGGGCCGGCACCATCGGGCGAACCGTCTCCCCGTCGACGAAGGCCATTAGCGAAAGCTCTTCCCCTTCCAGGCATTCCTCGATCACCACGCGCGATCCGGCGGTGCCAAAGGCGCCTTCTTGCATCGCCCGGCGCAGCGCCGCCTCCGCCTCGGCCACCGTGCGGGCCACCGTCACCCCTTTGCCCGCGGCCAGCCCGTCGGCCTTGACCACAATGGGCGCCCCCTTTTCCCGCACGTAGGCCAGCGCCGCGTCAAGGTCGTCAAAGACGGCGTAGTCGGCGGTGGGAATGCCGCTGGCCTTCATGATCCGCTTAGCGAAGGCCTTGCTGCTCTCCACCTGCGCCGCCGCGCGCGTCGGTCCGAAAATGGGCAGCCCCCGGGTGCGGAAGAAGTCGACGAGGCCCGCGGCAAGGGGCGCTTCGGGCCCCACCACCGTCAGGCCGATGCCCGCGTCCCGGGCGAACTGGGCCAGCGCAGCCAAATCGGTTTCCTTAATCGGCACGCAGGTGGCCACCTCGGCGATGCCGCCGTTCCCCGGCGCGCAGTACACCCGCGCCACGCGGGGGCTTTGGGCCAGTGCCCAGCACAGGGCGTGTTCCCGGCCCCCTTGCCCCACCACCAACACCTTCATTGCGTCCATCCCTCCTTGGACCGTCCCGGTTCCATTTCCGATCGTCTGCGCCTCTCGCGTCGCATGGCGCACAGCGACGCGGCCCGTGCCCTTTCACAAGCGCGCCGCCGCTTCTCTTCCGCCTCAGTGCCGGAAATGGCGCACGCCGGTGAAGACCATGGCGATGCCGTAACGGTTGGCCGCGTCGATGGAATCCTGATCGCGAATCGAGCCGCCCGGCTGGATGATCGCCGTGACGCCGGCTCTGGCTGCCTCTTCCACCGTGTCGGGCATGGGGAAGAAGGCGTCCGAGGCCAGCGCCGCCCCCTTGGCTTTCTCGCCGGCCTGGGCGAGGGCGATGCGCGCCGCGCCGACGCGGTTCATCTGCCCGGCGCCCACGCCGAGGGTCTGGCCGCCCTTGGCCACGACGATGGCGTTGGACTTGACGTGCTTCACCACTTTCCACGCGAACAAGAGGTCGCGCAGCTCCTCTGCCGTCGGCGCCCGCTCGGTGACGACGCGCAGGTCGGCCGCCGTCAGCTCGCGCACGTCCCGCTCCTGCACGAGGACGCCGCCGGCCACGCTCGTCAGGCGCAATTCAAGAAAGGGCCGGTCGGGTAGGGCCACGCGCAACAGGCGCAGATTCTTCCTCTCCTTCAGCACGGCGAGGGCCGCCGGCGCAAAATCGGGCGCCAAGATGATCTCGAGAAACACCTCGCGCATCGCCCGCGCCGTTTCGGCATCGATGGGGCGGTTGGCGGCGACGATGCCGCCGAAGATGGACACCGGATCGGCTTCGTAGGCACGCCGCCACGCCTCGAGGAGGCTTTGCCCCGTCCCCACGCCGCACGGGTTGGTGTGCTTCACCACGACGACGGCCGGCTCGGCAAACTCCTGCACCACAGCCAGGGCGGCGTCGGCGTCGAGGAGGTTGTTGTAGGACAGTTCCTTGCCGTGGAGCTGTTCGGCCGCCGCAAGCGTGCCCGGGCGCCGGTCGGGCGTACGGTAAAAGGCCGCCTGCTGGTGCGGGTTTTCCCCGTAGCGCAGGTCCTGCACCTTCTCCACGGCCAACGTGAAGGTCTCCGGCCACACCTCACCCGCCTGCTCGGTCAGGTACCGGGCCACGGCGGCGTCGTAGGCGGCCGTATGGCGGAAGGCCTTGGCCGCCAGCCGCCGGCGCGTCTCAAGGTCCACCTCGCCCCGCGCCTTGAGCTGTTCGAGCACGAGGGGGTAGTCGGCCGCGTCGGTCACCACCGTCACATAAGCGTGGTTTTTCGCCGCCGCGCGCACGAGGCACGGCCCGCCGATGTCGATTCTCTCGATGGCCTCCTCCGGCGTCACGCCCGGCCGGGCGATCGTCTCCCGGAACGGGTACAGGTTGACGACGACGAGGTCGATCGGCCGGATGCCGTGTTCGGCGAGCTGCCGCCGGTGCGTTTCGTTGTCCCGCACCGCCAAGATGCCCCCGTGGACGCGCGGGTGCAACGTCTTCACCCGCCCGTCGAGGATTTCCGGAAAGCCGGTCACCTCGGAAATGGGCGTCACCGGCACGCCCGCCTCGCGCAAGAAGCGGGCCGTCCCGCCGGTGGAGAGAATCTCCACGCCCAGCGCCGCCAGTTCGCGGGCGAACTCGAGGAGACCCGTCTTGTCCGACACGCTGATGAGTGCGCGCTGGATCACGCTCGCTTCACTCCTTCCCGTTCCCTTCCCATGCGTCCTTCGTGTTTTCCCGCCCTGTTTTTTCCGCCCTGTGCACACCGCCCGGGACCGTGTCATCCCTGCCCGCGTCCTGTCCCGCCCGGCGCGGGGAGCACGCGCACGCGGCGGCCGTCCTCGCGCCGCACGCGCCCCTCGATCAGCCACTGCACCACCTGGGGTAAGAGCTCATGCTCGACGGCGTGGATGCGCGCCGCCAGCGTCTCCGGCGTGTCGTCCTCTTCCACCGGAACGGCCCGCTGGGCGATGATCGGCCCGGTGTCCATGCCGGCGTCGACAAAGTGGACGGTCACCCCCGTCACCTTCACCCCGTGGGCAAGGGCCTGGCCAATCGCGTTTTTCCCGGGAAACGCGGGGAGAAGCGACGGGTGGAGGTTGATCATCCGCCCCTCGTAGGCGGAAAGGAGCGTCGGGCCGACGAGGCGCATGTACCCGGCCAGGACGACAAGGTCCACGCCCTGGGCCTCCAGCTCGGCGAGGATGGCCCGCTCGTAGGCCGCCTTGTCGGGATAGGCCTTTGGATCGAAAACGAACGCCGGCACGCCGAGCCGCGCCGCCCGGTCAAGGACCGGCGCGCCGGGGCGGTCGCACACGAGGAGGACGACCTCGCCCGCCACCTTCCCCGCCCGCGCCGCGCGCACGAGGGCTTCAAAGTTGGAGCCGCTGCCGGAGGCGAAGACGGCGATCCTCACGACCAGCCCACCCCGCCGAAGACGACGCCGCCGTCCCCGCGGCCAACCCGGCCGATGCGATAGGCGCGATGGCCCGCCTCTTCCGCCGCCCGCACCACGTCGTCGGCCTCGTCCTCCGGCACGGCGAGGACCATGCCGATGCCCATGTTGAAGGTGCGGACCATGTCCTGGCGGTTGATGCGCCCCGCCTCTTCGATCAACGTGAAGATGGGCAATACGGGCCAGGTGCCCCAATCGATCTCCGCCCGCATGCCCGGCGGCAGGATGCGGGGCACGTTTTCGACAAAGCCGCCGCCGGTGATGTGGGCCATGCCGCGGAGGTCGAAGCGCGCGCGCAGAGCGAGAACGGTCTTCACGTAGATCGCCGTCGGCTCGAGGAGCTCCTCGCCCAGCGTCCGCCCGAGGGCGGGCACGTAGGCGTCGAGGGAAAGTCCCTGTTCTTCGAGCAGCACTTTCCGCACGAGGGAGAAGCCGTTGCTGTGCAGGCCCGTCGAGGCCAGGCCCACGAGGGCGTCGCCCGATCGGATGCGCGCGCCGTCGACAAGGCGGTCGCGCTCGACGACGCCGACGCAAAAGCCCGCAAGGTCGTACTCACCGGGCGGGTAGAAGCCGGGCATCTCCGCCGTCTCCCCGCCGATGAGGGCGCAGCCGGCCTGCGCGCAGCCGTCGGCCAATCCCTTGACGATGGCCTCCACCTGGTCCGGGTCGAGCTTGCCGCAGGCGAGGTAGTCCAAGAAGAAGAGGGGCTCGGCCCCCTGCACGACGACGTCGTTCGCGCACATGGCCACGCAGTCGATGCCAATCGTGTCGTGGCGGCCGGTGGCAAAGGCGATCTTCAGCTTCGTGCCCACGCCGTCGGCCCCGGAGACGAGCACCGGCTGGCGGTAGCGCGAGGGGTCGAGCTGAAAGAGGGCGCCGAAACCGCCGATGTCGCCCAGCACCTCCGGCCTTAAGGTGCGCCGCACGTGGGCCTTGATGCGGCGGACCGCCTCGTAGCCCGCCGCCAGGTCCACGCCGGCGCGCTTGTACGCGTCGCTCACGAATCTCTCCCCCTTGTCCGCGCCCCGCCCGCCTCCGCCCCGTGCGACGCGAGGGCGTCGTCAAGTGCCGTCGGATAGCATCCGGTGAAGCAGGCCAAGCAGTGGCCGCGATCCGCCTCGCCATCCGGCCGCCCGATGGCCTCGAGCATCCCTTCGAGGGACAAAAAGTACAGCGAATCGGCGCCGATGGCCCGGCGGATTTCCTCCACCGACCGCGTGGCGGCGATCAGCTCCTCGCGCGTCGAGGTGTCGATGCCGTAAAAGCACGGGTGCCGCACCGGCGGCGAGCTGATGCGCACGTGAACCTCCTTCGCTCCGGCCTCGCGCAGAAGCTGGACGATGTGCCGGCTCGTCGTGCCGCGGACGATGGAATCGTCGATCATCACCACGCGCTTGCCGGCCACCACCTGGCGCACGGCCGACAGCTTCATGCGCACGCCCTGGGCGCGCAGCGCCTGGGTCGGCTGGATGAAGGTGCGCCCGACGTACCGGTTTTTGATCAGCCCCAGCTCGTAGGGGATGCCCGTGGCCTCGGCGTAGCCGATGGCCGCGGAGATGCTCGAGTCGGGCACGCCGGTCACCACGTCGGCGTCGACGGGGGCCTCCTCGGCCAGCTTGCGCCCGAGGCGCTTGCGGGCCAGGTGGACGTTGAGGCCGCCGACGTCGCTGTCCGGGCGGGCGAAGTAGATGTACTCGAAGGTGCAGATGGCCCGCCGCGCGTGGGCGGAAAACCGCTCGCAGGAAAGCCCCCCTTCGTCGATCACGAGCAACTCGCCGGGCTCCACGTCGCGCACATAGGTCGCGCCGACGGCGTCAAAGGCGCACGTCTCCGACGCCACCACGTAGCCGTCGCCGAGCCGCCCGAGGGACAGTGGGCGGATGCCGTTGGGGTCGAGGGCCACGACCAGCTTCCGTTCCGTCATCACGAGCAGGGCGTAGGCGCCCTGAATCTGGGCGAGGGCGTGGCGCAGGCCGTCGGCGATCTCCTCGCATCCCGAACGGGCGATGAGGTGGGCGATCACCTCGGTGTCGCTCGACGTCTGAAAGAGGGATCCCTGCCGCTCCAGCCGGTGCTTGATGCGGCGGTAGTTGACGAGGTTGCCGTTGTGGGCCAGGGCCATGCTGCCCGCCCCGGTGGTGAAGACGAGGGGCTGGGCGTTTTCGAGGCGGCTTTCCCCGGCCGTGGTGTACCGCACGTGGCCAATGGCCATGTGCCCCCGCAGCTTGGCCAGGCGCGCGGCGTCGAACACCTCCGTCACCAGCCCCATGCCGCGGTGGAAGGTGAGGCGCTCCCCGTCGGAGGCGCAGATGCCGGCGCTCTCCTGGCCGCGGTGCTGCAGGGCGTGGAGGCCGTAGTAGGTGAGGCGCGCCGCCTCGGGATGGCCGTAGATGCCGAAAACGCCGCACTCCTCATTCAGCTCGTCCCAGATCATCCCGTCGCGATCGCATCCCATCAGCCGTTCATCCGCGCAGGAATGGCGTGGGTCCATGCGTCTTTCAGCTCCTTCAGCGCGCGCGTCACCGCCGCCTGCCCGTTAACCATGATGACCAGATCCTCGCCGCCCGTCTCGCCGATCTCCGCGCACGGCACGCCGCGTTCCTCCGCCAGGGCCATCACGTCGGCCACACGGCTTGCGGGCACAGCGAGGAGCACCCGCGATGGGCTCTCGCTGAAGAGGAGGAAGTCCGGCCGCAGGTCCGTCGTCACGGCCACGCGCGCCCCGATGCCGCCGGAGATGGCCATCTCCGCCAGGGCCACGCCCAGCCCGCCCTCGGACAGGTCGTGGGCCGCCGTCACCCAGCCGCGGCGGATCGCCTCCAGCACCGTGCGCTGCACGGCGCGCTCCCGTTCGAAATCGAGCTTCGGCGGCCGCCCGGCGATGGCGCCGCGCACCATCTTCTGGTACTCGCTGCCGCCGAGGTCGTCGGCAAAGGTTTCCCCGAGGAGGAGGATGCGCTCCCCGGCGCCCTTGAAGGCCTGGGTGGTGATGTGGGCGACATCCTCAATGAGCCCGACCATGCCGACAATGGGTGTGGGGTAGACCGCCGCGCCATTCGTCTCGTTGTAAAAGCTGACGTTGCCGCTGACCACCGGCGTCCCGAGCGCTTCGCAGGCGCGGGCCATGCCCTCGACGGCGCGGACGAACTGCCAGTAGATGTCCGGCTTCTCCGGATTGCCAAAGTTGAGACAGTTGGTCAGGGCGAGAGGTTCGGCGCCGGCGCACACCACGTTGCGCGCCGCCTCGGCCACGGCGAGGGCCCCGCCCATCAGCGGGTCGAGGTAGACGTAGCGCCCGTTGCCGTCGGTGGAAAAGGCCAGCGCCTTGCGCGTGCCGCGGATCCACACCACCGCCGCGTCGGATCCCGGGCACACCGCCGTCTGCGCGCCCACCTGGTGGTCGTACTGCCGGTACACCCATTCCTTGCTCGCAATCGTCGGCTGGGCGAGGAGGCGCGTGAGGACTGCGCCGAGGTCCTCCGGCTCCGGAAGGTCGGTGACGTCCACTTCGGCCTGCTCGCGGAAGTAAGCCGGCTCCACCACCGGCCGCGTGTAGACCGGGGCCCCGTCGGTCAAGGCCTTCACCGGCACCTCGGCCGCCACCTTGCCCTTGTGCCGCACGCGGAGCAGGCCGTCGTCGGTCACCCGGCCGATCACCGCGGCGGAAAGGCCCCACTTGCGGCAGACGGCCAGCACCTCGTCCTCTTTCCCCTTTTCCACCACGAGGAGCATGCGCTCCTGCGATTCGGACAGCATCATCTCGTAGGCCGTCAGGTTCGGCTCGCGCTGCGGCACGCGGTCGAGGTCGAGCTCGATGCCGCTTCCGCCCTTGCTGGCCATCTCGGCGCTCGACGAGGTGAGGCCGGCGGCGCCCATGTCCTGGATGCCGAGCACAAGGCCGCGGTCGATCAGCTCCAGGCACGCCTCGAGGAGCAGCTTCTCGGCGAAGGGATCGCCCACCTGCACCGCCGGCCGCTTCTCCTCCGACGCCTCGGTCAGTTCCTCCGAGGCGAAGGTGGCCCCGTGGATGCCGTCGCGCCCCGTGGCCGACCCGACGTACACCACCGGGTTGCCCGCCCCGCGGGCCACGCCTCTCTTGATCCGGTCGTGGCGCAGGAGGCCGACGCACATGGCGTTGACGAGGGGGTTGCCCTCGTAGCACGGGTCGAAGACCACTTCCCCGCCCACGGTGGGGATGCCGACGCAGTTGCCGTAGTGGGCGATGCCGGCCACCACCTGCTCGAAGAGGTAGCGCACGCGCGGGCGGTCCAGCTCGCCAAAACGGAGCGAGTTGAGCAGGGCGATCGGCCGCGCGCCCATGGAGAAGACGTCGCGGATGATCCCGCCCACGCCTGTGGCCGCGCCCTGGAACGGCTCGATGGCCGACGGGTGGTTGTGGCTTTCGATCTTGAAGACGACGGCCAGTCCGTCGCCGATGTCGACGATGCCCGCCCCTTCGCCCGGCCCCTGCAGCACGCGCGGCCCCTGGGTCGGGAAGCGCTTCAAGACGGGCTTGGAGTTCTTGTAGCTGCAGTGCTCCGACCACATGACGGCGAAGAGGCCCATCTCCGTGTAGTTGGGCCGCCGGCCGAGGAGCCGCACCGCCCGCTCGTATTCCTCGTCGGTCAGGCCCATCTCCCGGTACAGCCGGCGCTCGGCGATCTCGTCGGCCGTCGGCTCGCGATGCACCGCTCTAGCAGCTTGCTCCGTCGGCGTGGTGCCGCTCGCCGCAAACCGTTCCTGTGCCATGGCGCTCCCCTCCCGTCCGTTCCTTCCAGTAGCGCAGCAGCGACGTGAAGACGCGCTGGCCGTCGGTGGAACCGAGCAGCGCGTGCACGGCCCGTTCCGGGTGCGGCATCATGCCCAAGACATTGCCCCGCTCGTTCACAATCCCGGCGATGTGGTCCACCGATCCATTCGGATTCTCGCCGGCGTAGCGGAAGACGACGCGGTTTTCCGCCCGCAGGCGCCGGAGCGTCGCCTCGTCGCAGTAGTAGTTCCCCTCGCCGTGGGCGATGGGGATGCGGATGCGCTCGCCCGGCTCGTAGTCCAGCGTAAAGGGCGTTTGGTTGTTCTCCACGCGCAACGTGACCATCTCGCAGCGGAACTTGAGCGACGCGTTGCGCCGCATCGCCCCGGGGAGAAGCCCCGCTTCCAGAAGAATCTGAAACCCGTTGCACACCCCGAGGATCGGCTTGCCCGCCTCGGCCGCCTTCACCACTTCCCGCATCACCGGCGCGAAGCGGGCGATGGCCCCGGCGCGCAGGTAGTCGCCGTAGGAAAACCCGCCCGGCAGCAGGATGGCGTCGTAGGCGGACAGATCGGTCGCCGTGTGCCACACGGCGTCCACCGGCTCGCCCAGGCAATCGGCGACGGCGCGGACCATGTCGACGTCGCAGTTGGAGCCGGGAAACACGATGACGGCGACGCGCATGCTCATCCCTCCACCCGCTCGATCCGGTACGACTCGATCACCGGATTGGCGAGGAGCTTGTCGCACATTTCCTTCAGGCGCGCAGAAGCCCACTCCCGGTCCTCCGTATCCAGATTGAGCTCGATCACCTTGCCGACGCGCACCGCGGCCACCTCGTCGTAGCCCAAGGTGTGCAAGGCCTTTTGCGTCGCCTGGCCCTGGGGATCGAGCACCCCGTCCTTCAGCATCACGATCACGCGGGCTTTGACCACCCGTCATCCCCTCCGATGCGCTTCCAGATTTCCGCGTACGCCTCCACCACGCCGCCGAGATCGCGGCGGAAGCGGTCCTTGTCCAGCTTCTCCCCGCTCGAGGCGTCCCAGAACCGGCACGTGTCCGGGGAGATCTCGTCGGCCACGAGCAGCTCTCCGTTCGCCGTGACGCCGAACTCCAGCTTGAAGTCGACGAGGCGGATGCCCCGCTCCGCCAGATACGGCACGAGCGCGTCGTTCACCGCCAGGGCCAGCTGGCGCATCCGGCCCAGCTGCTCGGGCGTGGCCAGATCCAGCACGGCGATGTGGTCCTCGTTCACCAGCGGATCGCCGAGGCGATCGTTTTTGTAGTACCATTCCACCACCGGGCGGGGCAGCGCTTCGCCCTCCGGAAGGCCGAGGCGCTCGGCCAGCGAGCCGGCGGCCGCGTTGCGCACCACCACTTCCAACGGCACGATCGCCACTTCGCGCACCAGCTGTTCCGTCGGCGAGGCGAGGCCCAAGAAATGGTTGGGGATGCCGCATTCGGTCAGAAGGGCAAACAAGCGGGCGCTGATGCGGCTGGCCAGCGCGCCCTTCCCCTCCAGGACGGCCCGCTTTTCCCCGTTGAACGCCGTGGCGTCGTCCTTGTAGGCGATCCACAGCACCCCCAGCACATTGGTGCGGTACACCTTCTTGGCCTTGCCTTCGTAGAGGAGCTCGCCCTTGGCCACCTCGCGCAGGTCGGGGGCCGCTTCCCGCCGCGCGGCCCGGTGTTGTGCCGTCGCGCGTTGCTCTTC
This sequence comes from Calditerricola satsumensis, assembly GCF_014646935.1. Lineage (GTDB taxonomy): Bacteria > Bacillota > Bacilli > Calditerricolales > Calditerricolaceae > Calditerricola > Calditerricola satsumensis. The sequence continues at coordinate 19,976 of NZ_BMOF01000037.1, forward strand.
CGCCATCGCCTTTTCCCTTCCCTCCTTGATCGCCGCCCGGCGGCCCGGGTCGCAGGCCTCCGGCGCTTGCCCGTGCTATGCAGGCTCGTCTCCGTCACCGAGCCCAAGCCGCTGAAAGATCGTGTCCACATGCTTCAGGTGCCAGCGCGGGTCAAAGCAGTCGGCCAGCTCCTCCGGCGACAGGTGCGCCGTGATGGCCGGGTCGCTTTCCAGAATCTCGCGGAAGGAGCGCCCCTCCTCCCACGCCTGCATTGCCCGCGGCTGGACGAGGTCGTAGGCCGCTTCCCGGCTGAGGCCCTTGTCGATGAGGGCGAGCAGCACGCGCTGGGAATAGATGAGGCCGTAGGTCTTCTCCATGTTCCGCTTCATGTTCTCCGGGTAGACGACGAGGTTTTCCACGATGTCGGCGAAGCGGTTGAGCATGTAGTTGAGCAAGATCGTCGCGTCGGGGAGGATGATCCGCTCCACCGAGGAGTGGGAGATGTCCCGCTCGTGCCACAGGGGCACGTTTTCGTAGGCCGCCAGCATGTAGCCGCGCATGACCCGCGCCAGGCCGGTGATGTTTTCCGAGCCGACCGGGTTGCGCTTGTGCGGCATGGCCGACGAGCCCTTCTGCCCGGCGTAGAACTTCTCCTCCACCTCGCGGATCTCGCTGCGCTGCAGGCCGCGGATCTCCACGGCGAACTTCTCCAGCGACGTGGCGATGAGGGCCAGCGTGCTGAGGTAGTGGGCGTGGCGGTCGCGCTGCAGCGTCTGCGTCGAGATCGGCGCCGGCTCAAGGCCCAGCTTCGCGCACACGTACTGCTCGACGAAGGGGTCGACGTTGGCGTAGGTGCCCACGGCGCCGGAAATCTTCCCAACCTCCACCATCTTCCGCGCGTAGCGGAAGCGCTCCAGGTTGCGCTGCATCTCGGCGTACCACAGGGCCATCTTCAGCCCGAAGGTGGTCGGCTCGGCGTGGACGCCGTGGGTGCGGCCCATCATCACCGTGTATTTGTGTTCGACGGCTTTCCGTTTCAGCACGCCAATCAGCCGCTCGATGTCGCGCTCGAGGATGGCGTTGGCCTGCTTCAGCAGGTACCCGAGGGCCGTGTCCACCACGTCGGTGGAGGTGAGGCCGTAGTGGACCCACTTTTTCTCCTCGCCGAGGGTTTCCGACACGGCGCGGGTGAAGGCCACCACGTCGTGGCGCGTCTCCTGCTCGATCTCGTGGATGCGCCGAATGTCGAAGGAAGCCCGCTCCCGCAGCTTCTTCACGTCCTCCTTCGGGATGACGCCCAGCTCAGCCCACGCCTCGCAGGCCAGAAGCTCCACCTCCAGCCAGGCGCGAAACTTGTTCTCCTCCGTCCAGATGGCGCCCATCTCCGGGCGTGTGTAGCGTTCAATCATTGTGTCCGTCCTCCCTTGCTGCTACCGTCCTGCGCCGTTCGGGTTGCACGCCGCAGCGGCCGCCAGGGTTTCCCGTAGGGCGGTCCACACCTCACGCATCGCTTACGGGCTTCACATCGCCGGCGTCGACCACGTCCCACACGTCGAGGGCGCGGGCCATGGCAAGGGCCTCGGCCACCGAATCGGCGACGATGTTGACATGGCCCATTTTCCGCATCGGCCGGGCCTCCGCCTTCCCGTACAGGTGCACCTTCACCCGGCCGTCGAGGTGCGGAAGGCGCTGGAGCAGGCGCGGCAGGTGCGCCCCGAGCACGTTGACCATGACGACGGGCGTGAGGAGCCGCGCGTCGCCGAGGGGCAGGTTGCAGATGGCCCGCAGGTGCTGCTCAAATTGCGACGTCACGCAGGCGTCCATCGTGAAATGGCCCGAGTTGTGCGGCCGCGGCGCCAGCTCGTTGACGCGCAGGGTGCCGTCGGCGGTCAGGAACATCTCCACGGCGAGAAGCCCGACGGCGTTCAGGCGCTCGGCGGCGGTACAGGCCAGCTCCGTCGCCCGCCGCGCCGTCGCCTCGTCGACCCGGGCCGGCACGATCGTCGTGCGCAGGATGCCCGATGCGTGCACGTTTTCCGCCACCGGAAAGGGGCGCATCGCGCCGTCCGGCCGGCGGGCCACCACCACCGACAGCTCCTTGACGAAGGGCACCCAGGCCTCCAGTACGAGGGGGCCTCGCCCCGCGAGGTCGGCGTAGGCCGGCTCGGCTTCCTCCCGTGCGCGGATGACGCGCTGTCCCTTGCCGTCGTACCCCCCGGTGGCCGTCTTCAACACGGCGGGGAAGCCCAGTTCGTCGAGGGCCCGTTCGAGGTCGGCCCGGCTGGCCACCTCCCGAAAGGGTGCCACCGGAATGCCGGAGGCCTCCAGTGCCCGTTTTTCCATCAGGCGGTTCTGGGTGATGCGCAGCAGGCGGCTGCCCTGCGGCACGCAGGCGCGCGCCTCCAGCTCCGCCACCACGTTGGCGTCGAGGTGCTCAAACTCGTAGGTGATCACGTCGGCCTGCGCGGCGAGCGTGCGCGCCGCCTCCCGATCGGCGAAGGGGGCCACGATCTGGCGGTCGGCCACCTGCGCGGCCGGAGCGTCCGGCGTCGGGTCCAGCACAACGAAGCGGTATCCCATGTGCCGGCCGGCCAAGGCCAACATGCGTCCCAACTGCCCGCCGCCGAGAATGCCCACGGTGCTGCCCGGCAGCACCACGGAAGCCGTCGTCACAAGGTCGATGCCCCGTTCCATCGCTCACGCCTCCCGCGGGTCGGCCTGCTCCAGCACCTGCCGCCGGATCGCCTCTCGCCGGTCGGCCAGCCGCTGGCGGATCTGCGGGTACTTGATTCCGAGGATCTCCGCGGCCAAGAGCCCGGCGTTTACTGCGCCCGCCTTGCCGATGGCCACCGTGGCCACCGGCACGCCGCCGGGCATCTGCACGATGGACAGCAGCGAATCCAGTCCCTTGAGGGCCCGCGATTCCACCGGCACGCCGATCACCGGCAGCACCGTCTTGGCCGCCACCATGCCCGGCAGATGGGCCGCCCCGCCGGCCCCGGCAATGATCACCTCCAGGCCGCGGTCCGCCGCCGTCTCCGCGTAGCGGAACATCTCATCCGGCGTGCGGTGGGCCGACACGACGCGCGCTTCATAGGGGACGCCCAGTTCGTCCAACACCGCGCACGCCTCGCGCATCGTCTCCCAATCCGAGCGGCTGCCCATGATCACGCCGACCAGCGGCCGCTGCCCTTCCGTGCGGTTCTGCGGCATGGCCCCATCCGTCCCTTCCGTACCGTTTTACGCGTTTCCGTTCGCATTGTTCGTTTCCTCATGAACAAATTTATAACCGTTTCCGACCTTCCTTCGCTTCGCCCTTTCAGTGTACCGCCTTGCCCGGCAAATGTCAACCAATTCCCGAACATTTTACGATGAAAATGCCGGTAAGGTTCGTTTCTATATGCGAACGTTCGGATTTTGGCCGCCGGCACAAGAAGCGAAATCCGAACAAGAAAGGTGAGCCCCGCCCCCCGCCAGCGGGTACAGACCCAACCGCGGTATGGTACAATGGATGGCGTTTGCGCCAACGCCATCCGTGCCGAGGAGGGGAACGATGTCCGGAATTCCGCTGCGTCACACCTACCGGATTCCCGACAACGCCGTCATCGCCATCGGGGGTACCGTCGGCGTCGGCAAATCGACGCTTACCTGCTGCATCGCCGCCGCGCTGGGCTTCCGCCCGTCTCTGGAAAAGGCGGACAACCCGTACCTGCCGCGCTTTTACACCGACCAGCGGCGCTGGAGTTTCCACCTGCAGGTTTATTTTCTCGCGGAACGCTTCAAGGAACAAATGCGCCTGTTCCAATCCGGCGGTGGCTTTGTCCAAGACCGCACCCTCTACGAGGATGCCGGCATTTTCGCCCGCATGCTGTACGAAAACGGTTTGATGGCTCCGGAAGACTACCGCACGTACAGGTTGCTGGCTGACGCGATGATCATGACCCCGTCTTTTCCGCACCCGGACGTGCTCATCTATCTGGAAGGCCCGCTGCCGCTCATCCTCGACCGCGTGGCCCGGCGCGGACGCGCGGCGGAACGGAACACCCCCGTGGCCTACTGGGACCCCACGTAACGCAAAAGGCCCGGCCGCGTTGCATGCGTCCAGGGCCCTAGGGAAACGCGCAGAGGCAAGCCCGGTTACGGCGTGGCGGGCACCGCCTCCAGCACGCCGCGAGCGGTACGCGTCCTTTTCGCTGCAAGTGGACGAGATACGCCCGGATCGCCGTGCCGGTCAGCGCATGCGCGTCCCGCCCCCACCGTGGCGCGCGTACGCCGCGGCCTCCCGGGCGGCCCGCTTGACCCGCGACGTCCTGGCTTGGGTGCGGCATCGGGAAGAAGCAAAACAGGCCAAAACACAAAAACCCACCGCTCGGCTTGCGCGGTGGGAAGATCGCCTATGTATGGTGCGGGAGAGAGGACTTGAACCTCCACGGCCTCAACGGCCACTAGATCCTGAGTCTAGCGCGTCTGCCAATTCCGCCACTCCCGCTCGATGATGAAAAGGGTTTGCCCCCTGAAAACCGGACCGCGGATGTGGGGGGATGTGAGTGGGTTAAGCCCTCGACCG
>NZ_BMOF01000038.1 GCF_014646935.1 Calditerricola satsumensis
CCTCGCTTTTGTTCCCTTGGCTTGGTTGACCTCGCATCCACAATTATTGACCTAGAGCCCGGCCGTCCGCTCCGCCTCATCCCCCGACGCAAAACAGGGATACGACCCGAGCACGCGCACGGCACAGCCGAGGGCTTGAATCTCGGCTATCGCCCCGGGGACCAGCACGTCGCCAAGGGGCCGCTCCACGTCGATCATGAAATGGTAGCTGCCCAACCCCTTCCCCGTCGGGCGCGACTCGATGCGCGTCAGGTTCAGCTTGCGCCACGCGAAGGCGGCCAAGACCTGATAAAGCGCGCCGGGATAATCGTGGGGCAGCGTGATGAGGAGCGTCGTTTTGGCCCGTTCGCTCTGGCGAGGATACGGCAACTGGCCGACGACAAAAAAGCGCGTCGCGTTGTGGGCGGAATCCTGGATCGGGCCGGCCAGCACAGCAAGCCCGTACCGCTCCGCGGCCAGGCGCGGTCCGATCGCCGCCCAGGGACGGTCGGGATGCTCGGCCACCAGGCGGGCCGCTTCCGCCGTGCTGCTGGTGTGGCGAATGCATGCCCCCGGCAGATGCTGGCGCAGGTAGGCGCGACATTGGGCGATGGCGTGGGGATGGGACAGCACCGCCTCCACGGCGCCAAGGCCAAGCCGGGCCGTCCGCTCCGCCGCGAGCAGGTGCTGGCGCACGGGCAGCACCCATTCGGCGACGATGGGCACATGGACATGGTGGATCAGCCAGTCCAACGTCAACGTGACCGAACCCTCGATCGAGTTTTCCACCGGCACCACGCCGTACACGTCGCCGCCCGCCTCCGCCGCCTCCAACACGTCGGGAACGCTGGCGAGCGCCACGAAGCGGTGATGGCGTTCGGGAAAGGCCGCCCGCGCCGCCACCTCGGTAAACGTCCCGCTCGGCCCCAGGTACAGGACCGTGGCCATGCCTACCGCTCCCCCGCCTTCTCGTTTCGCCAGGCGCGCGCCCCTTGGGTGTCGGGCCGGAACGTCCACACGGTGCCGGGCAGGCCGCTTTCGGCCATCACGCGGCGGAAAAAGGCGGCCACGCGCTCGGCGCCGTCAAAGGCGAAGGCGACGACGGTGGGACCGGCCCCGCTGAGGGCCGCCCCAAGGGCCCCGTGCGCCGGCGCTTCCCGCACCATGCGCTCCGCCCCGGGAATGAGCGGCAGGCGATACGGCTGATGCAGCCGGTCGCGCATGGCGTCGGCCAGCCGGTCCCACCGTCCGGTGGCGATGGCGGCGACAAGGAGGCCCGTCTGCCCCAGGGCGTAGACGGCGTCGCGCCGCGTCACGGCCTCGGGCAGCACGCGGCGGGCCTTGGCTGTCTCGAGGGGCACGTCTGGAACGGCGGCCACCACGACGAGGTCCTCCGGCACCGGGAGACGCAGGTAGGGCACGCGTCCGTCCTCCTGCCGCACGGCGACGACAACGCCGCCGAACAGCGCCGCCCCGACGTTGTCGGGGTGCCCTTCCAGCTCTGCCGCCATCACCAAGAGCTCCTCCCGCGCCAGCGGCTCGCCCAGGTAGGCGTTGGCCGCCACGAGCCCGCCGACGATGGCCGCCGCGCTGGAGCCGAGCCCCCGGGCCAGGGGGATGTCGCTCTCCACCTCGACGCGCAGCGGGGGAACGGCGCGGCCAAGGCGGTCAAAGACGCATCGCACGGCGCGATAGACGAGGTTCTCCTCCGACGCCGGCGTGCCGGCAAGCAGGGAGCCACGCGGGATCACGCTCGTCCGCGCCGCGCCCGCCAGCGTCACGGTGACGTAGCGGTCGAGGGCCAGCCCCACGGCGTCGAAGCCGGGGCCGAGGTTGGCCGTGCTGGCCGGCACGCGCGCGGTGACGACCGGGCCGCGCGCCGCCGCGCCCATCCCTGGGGCGCACCCCCTCTCCGCGCCGGCGTCCACCGCATTGTACCCCGATGCGTTAGCCACGGATGCCACCCACTTCCTGAATCGCCGTCCACACCGCGTCCTCCGTCGCCGCCACGCGGCGCGGCTTGAGGTCGACCGCTTCCAGCGCCGTGTGGGGATCTTTCAGCCCGTTTCCCGTCAGCACGCACACCACCTTGGCCCCGGCCTCGATCTCCCCAAGGCGGCGCATCTTGGCCACGCCGGCCACCGACGCGCTGGAGGCCGGCTCGGCGAAGATGCCCTCCCAGCGGGCCAGCTTGCGATAGGCGTCGAGGATTTCCGCGTCGGTGACAAAGTCGATCCGCCCGCCGGACTCCTTCGCCGCCCGCACCGCCCCGTCCCAGCTGGCCGGGTTGCCGATGCGGATGGCCGTGGCCACCGTCTCCGGCTGGGCGATCGGCTCGCCGCGCACGATGGCCGCCGCCCCTTCGGCCTCGAAGCCAAACATCCGCGGCAGGCGCGTCGCGCGTCCGGCGCGGCGGTATTCGCCAAAGCCCTTCCAGTAGGCGGTAATGTTCCCCGCGTTGCCGACGGGAATGGCCAGGACGTCCGGCGCGTCGCCGAGGACGTCGCAGATTTCAAAGGCGGCCGTCTTCTGCCCTTCGATGCGGTACGGGTTGACGGAGTTGACCAGGGTGACGCCATGATGCGCGGCGATGGACCGCACGATGGCCAGCGCCTGGTCGAAGTTTCCGGCAACGGCCAGCACCTCGGCCCCGTACATGACGGCCTGGGCCAGCTTGCCAACCGCCACGTAACCGTCGGGGACAAGGACGATGCAGGAGAGGCCGGCGCGCGCCGCGTAGGCCGCCGCCGACGCCGAGGTGTTGCCGGTGGAGGCGCAGATGACGGTGCGGCTCCCCTCCTCTACCGCCTTGGCCACGGCGACCACCATGCCGCGGTCCTTGAACGAACCGGTGGGATTGGCCCCTTCGTACTTGACGTACAGCTCGACGTCCAGCTCCTCCGACAGGCGTGGACAGAAGAGGAGCGGCGTGTTGCCCTCGTGCAGGGTCAACTTCGGCGTGCGCTCGGTTACCGGGAGATACGCGGCGTACGTGTCAAGAATGCCGGGCACCTCAATCCTCTCCTTCTACGCGGTAGCAGCTTTTGATCTCGCGCACCACGTCGAGGGCGGCCAACCTCGCCAGCGCCTCGTCCTTGCTCTTTTTCGTCGCGTGGTGCGTCACCAGGATAATCTCGGCCTGGCCCGCTCCCTTGAACGGTTCCTGCAACACCTGGGACAGGCTGATGTCGCAGTCGGCAAAGAGCTGCGTGATCTTGGCCAGCACACCGGTGCGGTCGTCCACCACGAGGCGCAGGAAATACTGGGCCACCATCTGCTCCGGTGTTTTGAGGGCCTTGGGGCGGTACGGCGCAACCATGCCGCGGCCATTGACGCCCAATTTCATGTTCTTGACCACGGTGACGAGATCCGACACCACCGCCGTCGCCGTCGGCAGCTCGCCGGCCCCGGGGCCGTAGAACATCGTCTCCCCGACGGCCTCGCCGTACACGTACACCGCGTTCATCACGCCGTCCACGCTGGCCAGCGGATGGCGCTGGGGAACCAGCGTCGGCTCCACGCTGACTTCAATCAGCCCGTCCTCCTGGGCGGCGATGCCGAGCAGCTTGATTTCGTACCCCAGCTTTTTGGCGTAGGCGATGTCCTCGGCCGTCACCTTGCGGATGCCCGTCACGTCCACCTCGTCGAGCTGCACCTCGGTGCGGAAGCCCAAGGTGGCCAAGATGGCCATCTTGCGCGCCGCGTCGAGCCCGTCCACGTCCGACGTCGGGTCGGCCTCGGCGTAGCCGAGCTTCTGGGCCTCCTGGAGCGCCTCCGCGTAGTCGGCCCCTTCCCGCGTCATTTTCGTCAGGATGTAGTTCGTCGTGCCGTTGACGATGCCCATCAGCTTGGTGATGCGGTCGGACGAGAAGCCCTCAACGAGGGCCCGCAGGATGGGAATCCCCCCGGCGACACTCGCTTCGTAAAAGACGTCGCAGCCCCGCTCGGCGGCCAGCGACAGGATCTCCCCGCCGTGAAGGGCCATCAGGTCCTTGTTGGCCGTCACGACGTGCTTGCCGCGGCGCAGCGCCTCCAAAAGATACTGGCGCGTCGGCTCGATGTGCCCCATCACTTCGACGACGACATCGATGGACGGATCGTCGAGGATGTCGCGCGCGTCCGTCGTCAGCAGATCGCGGCTGACGCGAATGGCCCGCGGCTTTTCCGGGTCGCGCACCAAGATGCGCGCGATGCGGATGCGCACCCCCGTCTGGTGCACGAGATCCTCCTGGTGCCCTTCAATGAGGCGCACGACGCCCGTGCCGACCGTGCCCAGCCCCATCAAGCCGATGTTGACCGTCCGTTCCATGGCTTCTCTCCTCCTCCGCTCCCTGTCTTCCTCGCGCCCCTCGCGCGCTAGCCCTGCCCGACGATGAGCGCTTTTTTGACGCCGTCGAGGCGCTGCATCCCCTCCAAAAATGCGGTCATGTCCACGGTCAGCGTTGCGGTGTCCACCGACATGGCCACCGTGGCCAGCCCCTGCAGGGGGATGGTCTGGTGGATGGTCAGGATGTTCCCGCCCCGCTCGGCCACGTACCCGAGCACCCGCGACAGGACGCCGGCGCGGTGCTCGAGGTGGAGCGAGACGGTGACGATTTTCTCCTTCATCATCGCGTTGAACGGGAAGATGCCGTCCTTGTACTTGTAATAGGCGCTGCGGCTGAGGCCGACCCGTTCGACGGCTTCCTGAACCGTTTCCACCTCCCCCGACTCGAGCAGCTTTTTGGCTTCGACGGTTTTGAGCATCGAGTCGGGGAGGATGTCGGCGCGAACCAGGTAGTACTGTTCTTCCTCGCGCACGATGCGTCCTCCCGTTGCGGACAATTGTTTTTGTATAGTGGACATTATAGCGCGTCGCCGCAAACGTTGCAACAGGTTTTGACGCAAAATTCCCTTTGCCGAACATAAAAATGCCGCGCGAACGGTGAAAACGCTTACCGATTCGCGCGGCGCTTCGCGATCCCGTTTTCGTTTTGATGATCCGTTTGTCCCAACCCCACCGGTACGGGATGTCTTGCTCGCCCCCTACTCGTCCTCGCCCTCGAGGAAGTCAAACAGCATGTCACCGATGCGCACCGTGTCACCCGGTTTGGCGCCCTTGGCGCGCAGGGCGTCTTCCACGCCCATCCGGCGCATCAGGTGGGCGAAGTACCGCACGCTGTCCTCCCGCGAAAAGTCGGTCATGGCGACCAGCTTTTCGATGCGCGGCCCCTCGACGACAAAGAGCTCGTTCTCCCGGCGCACGGTGAACGGCTCCGGTTCCGGCTCGGCCCGGAACACTTTAACCTCGTTCGCTTCGGTTTCCTCGCGGGTGAAGGGTTCCTTGGGCAGCTTCTCCAACAGGTCGGCCACGGCGTAGACGAGCTCGCGCACGCCCTGGCGCGTCGCCGCCGAGATCGGGTACACCGGCACGTCGGGCACGGCGCGGCGGAAGCGCTCCAGGTTTTCCGCAGCGCCGGGAAGGTCCATCTTGTTGGCCGCCACCACCTGGGGCCGCGACGCCAGACGCTCGTCGTACAATCGCAGCTCCTCGTTGATCTTGTGGTAGTCCTCCACAGGATCGCGCCCTTCCGAACCGGCGATGTCGACGACATGGATGAGGAGGCGCGTCCGCTCGACGTGGCGCAAGAACTGGTGCCCCAGCCCCACGCCCTGATGCGCCCCCTCGATGAGGCCCGGCAGGTCGGCCAGCACAAAGCTGCGCTCGCCGTCGACGTCGACGACACCCAGATTGGGCGTAAGGGTGGTGAAGGGATAAGGCGCGATCTTGGGCTTCGCCGCCGAGACGACGGACAGGAGCGTCGACTTGCCGACGCTGGGGAAGCCGATCAGGCCCACGTCGGCCAGCAATTTCAGTTCCAGGCGCACCCATCGTTCTTCGCCCGGCTCGCCCTTCTCGGCGATCTCCGGCGCCGGGTTGGCCGGCGTGGCAAAGCGCATGTTCCCCCGCCCGCCGCGGCCCCCGCGGGCGATGACGGCCCGCTGCCCATGCCGCGTCAGGTCGGCGAGGAGCTCGCCCGTTTCGTCGTCGTAGACCATCGTGCCCGGGGGCACCTTGAGGACGAGGTCCTCGGCGTCGGCGCCGTGCTGCCCCTTCGACTTGCCGTTTTGGCCGCGTGGCGCCTTGAAGTGGCGCTGGTAGCGGAAGTCCAGCAGCGTCGACAAGCCCTCGTCCACTTCCAGCACCACGTCCCCGCCCTTGCCCCCGTCTCCGCCGGCGGGACCGCCCTTGGGCACGTACTTTTCCCGGCGAAAGGCGACGATACCGTTCCCGCCGTCACCGCCCTTGACGTAGATCTTGACGCTGTCCACAAACACCGTCACGCACCTCGCTTTGCCTCCGCATTCGTCAGGAGACGAGGGACACGCGCACCTTGCCCCGTTCCGCCTCCTTTTCACCCGTGCCGTCCACCAACACCCCATCCAGCGCGCGAAGCAGCCGGGCAAGGCGCTGCAAACCCTTGCGGAAGGCCGCTTCATCCAGCCGCCCCGCAAAGCGCGTCCGGACATGAAGCCGCCCATCCCCGTTTTCCAGGATGAGCGTCAGGGTGTTGGGAACCGCGCCGTCGCCCGTCGCCGCGTCCCGGTATGTTTCCACCACCGCCTGCACCACGCGGCAGACGTCGGCAGCGGAAAGGGTCAGGCGCTCCAAGGAAAAATCGGCGCATACCGACACGTCAACCACCATGTTGCCCCGCTCTGCGGCGCAGGCAAGCAGGTAGCGCGTCAGCGGGGGATAGCCGAGATGGCACAGCCGGCTTTCGCACGCCGCCTGTTCCATGACGCGCTGGATGTAACGCTCCATCTTCCCGTACTGGTGGAGTTTTCCGTATCCCGACAGCACCTGCAGGTGATTGAGCCAGTCGTGGCGGGTCCGGTTGAGCACCTCCAGCCACGTCCGGTCGACTTCCGCCTCGCCAAGCCGCCGCCGGCGCCGGGACACCCAGGCGTATCCCGCAAGCGCCGCCAGTCCGGAGGCGGCCAGGCCAAACGAAGCCAGATCCGCCACAAAGGGCAGCATGACCAAACAAAGGGCCGTCCAAAACAAAAAAAGCGGCGCCACCCAACCTCCCATGGCATCGTCTCCCCTGTCCAAAACCTCTATGTAAAAGTATACCACATTCGGCCCTTCTGTCACGGTGCGGCGCGGTTGCTCCGGCAAGGAAAAAGCCCCTTCCTGCGAAGGGGCTCGAACGGAACGGCAACATCAGGCATTCGCTTCCACCGGGTAGACGCTGACGCGTTTGCGGTCTTTGCCGAGGCGCTCAAAGCGGACAATGCCGTCCACCTTGGCAAACAGCGTGTCGTCACCGCCACGGCCAACGTTCAGACCCGGATGGATCTTCGTGCCGCGCTGCCGAACCAGGATGTTGCCCGCCTTGACAAACTGGCCGTCGGCGCGCTTCACACCCAGCCGTTTCGAAATGCTGTCGCGGCCGTTCTTCGTGCTGCCGACGCCTTTTTTCTGGGCAAAGAATTGCAGATCCACGCGCAGCATGGCCTTCACCTCCCTGTAGCATGGGGATCGGAAACCTGAACATACCGTCCGTATTCGACCGTGAGCGATTGAAGGGCGGCCACCATGCCTTCCAACAGCAGGTTGACGCGCGCACGCAGGGCCTCGTCGGCCAGCGCCGGGACGCGGCAGGACAAATCGCCGCGCGCCGGCGTCTCCACCTCCAACGCCACGCCGAGGACGCGCTCGACGGCGTTAATCATGCCAAAAACGATGCCCGACACGGCGGCGCAGACAATGTCCTGCCCGCGCGGCGCGTAGCCGGCGTGCCCCGCCACGCGGAAGGCGGCGATGCGCCCCTCGTCGTCACGGGTGACCGTCACGCGAATCATGCGTTGATCTTCTCGATGCGCACCTTGGTGTACGGCTGGCGATGCCCTTGCTTGCGGTGGTAGTTCTTCTTCGGCTTGTACTTGAAGACGATGATCTTGCGCCCTTTTCCGTGCTCCACCACGTTCCCGACCACCGTGGCGCCGGAAACGGTGGGATTGCCCGCCTTCACCTCACCGTCCTTCGCCACGAACAAGACCCGGTCAAACGTGACCGTCTCGCCGGGCTGGGCGTCCAGCTTCTCCACCAGGATGACATCGCCTTCCTGCACCTTGTACTGCTTGCCGCCCGTCTCGATGATCGCGTACATCGTCACACCTCCCTCGACCGAGACTCGCCAGGGCGGGTGGGGCGATGCGCCCGCTTGTCCCTCTCGACCCGACCTGTGCGGTTGCGGTATGCCGGGAGCATACCAACAACATAAGGATACTTCAGCCCGCGTCCGTTGTCAACGCCAAGCGCTTGCCATGCTTAGCCCTTGACCAGCTCGAGAAGCCGCCGCGCCGGCGCCTTGTCGCGAAACAGCGCGTCCAGAAGGCGCCGCTCGGTTAACGCTCCCGTCCTTCGCCCCCCGGCGCGCAGCTCAAACCGGTGATGCCGTCCCCGCTTGATGTGCCGAAGGGCCTCGAGCACCGTCCACGAGCTGTCGGCCCTAACCACACGCAGCGGTCCATCGCCACCCCGCCTCCAGCGGGCGAAGAGAAAGCGAAAGAAGCGCAGCCGCCGCTCGTGATACCCGCTGGCCGCTTCGCGGTACAGCCACAGACACAAGAGGAGCAGGTGCAGACGCGGTTGGGGCGCCGTCCACGCCCACACGAGCACGAGCAGCGCCACCGACGCGCTCCAGCCAAAGGTGATCGTCAGGGCCAGGCGATACGGACAGGCCAGCGAGGCGACGGCGTGCACCACCCGTCCGCCGTCAAGGGGCCAGATGGGGAGCAGGTTGAAGCCGGCCAGCCAAAGGTTGGCCGCGGCAAACTGGCGCGCCCACGCCTCGGGCCACAGCTCCCCTGCCGCGCACACCCAGGCCACGCCGGCCATGGCGCCGTTGACCGCCGGCCCGGCCAGCGCGACAACGATTTCCTCTCGGGGCGAATACTGCCCCACCTCGTCATCGGTTTCCGCTACCCCGCCAAAGGGAAAAAGCGTCAGGGCGCGAAACCGCCACCCGTACGCCCGCCCGGTCCACACATGGCCCAGCTCGTGCATCACCACGAGGGAAAGGAGCAACACCGTTTCCACAAAGGCGCCGGTCAACACCGAAGCCCCGATCACCAACCAAAACAGGGGGTGCACGCGGAAGGAAAAGCCGGGCGCACTACTCAAGGGCCATCACGCCCGCCGGATCGACGGGTTGTCCGTCCTTCTGAAGGGCGAAATACAGCAACCCCTTGGCCTGGCCTTCCCCGGCCACCGCCCCCAATTCGTCGCCGGCGCGCACCCAATCGTCCTTCTTCACTCGCACCTGGCCCAGATTGGCGTATCGCGACACGTATCCCCCGGGATGGCGCAGCACGACCGCATACCCCGCTCCCCCTTGTTTTCCGGCAAACAGCACGAGCCCCTCCGCCGCCGCCCGCACGGGGGCCCCCGGCGTCGCCGCGAGCCACACGCCCGGGTTGTCGGCGGAGAAGGCCGTGTGCACCTTTCCGGCGACGGGCGCGCGAAAGGCCGGCGACGCGGGAGGCGTGCCCGCGCCGATGTCGGGCAGGAAGGTGGGCACGGCGTCGATGTGCGCCTTGTACCACGCGGCCACGCCCTGAAAATTGAAGTCGCGCTCCAGCGCCTCGCGGACAAATTGCCGCGCCGCGTCGCCGCGCGTCCCGGGCCACTCGCGCACCAGCCCCCCGGCAACGAGGACGGCAGCCGCCAGAATCAGCTGCATCCGCAGGCGGCTTGTGGGAAGGAGGCCCCGCCGGCGCCCATCAACGGAAGCCGCCGGGAGATCCCATTCCGGCCGGCCGCCATACGGCCACGAACCCTCCCGCATCTCGTACGCCTCGCGCTGCCGGTCGTCGGGCACAAAACGGTCGCCGAGCAGGATTTGCCGCATCCGCGCGTGGCGACGCTGTTTGAGGCGGTCGCGATCAAACCACACGAGCCCTTCCCCCTTGTTCGTCCTTCTCCACTCTCATGCCTATGTGGGGAAGGGACAACCCAGAACGGCCGACGCTCCTAATCGAAGATCAGTTCGCGCCGGCGCATGTGGATGTTCAGCACGAGCCCGATGGTCACGAGGTTGGTAAGCAGGGAGCTCCCCCCATAGCTGAGGAAGGGCAGCGGAATCCCGGTGATGGGCATAAGCTGGATGGTCATGCCGATGTTTTGGAAGATCTGAAACACGTACATCCCGACGATGCCGGCCACGATATAGGCTCCGAACGGATCCTTGCACGTCATGCCGATCCGCACCAGGCGGTAGATGAGGAGGAACAACAGCAGGATCAGCAAGCTGGCCCCCAAAAACCCCAGGCGTTCGGCGATGACGGTGAAGACGAAGTCGGTCTGCCCTTCCGGCACCCAACCGTAGCGGGCTTGCGTCGGCCCGTTCAACCCGCGCCCAAACAGCTGGCCCGAGCCGATGGCGATGAGCGACTGCTTCAGCTGAAAGCTGCTGCCGAGCGGGTCATAATCCGGATTGAGCCATGCCAGGATGCGCGCCCATTGGTACGGCTTGATGATCTTGAAAAACACCTCGGAATGAAACGCGTACAAGTACGCCAAAAGGCCAAATCCCGCAGCGCCGATGAGGCCCAATAGGGCGAACACGCGCAGGGGCGCCCCGCCGACGAGCAGCACGCTCAGCAAGATGCCGCAGAACACGAGGGCCGTCCCCAAATCGGGTTGCTTGAGAATGAGAACAACCGGCAAGGCCACCATCCCGATAACCGTCAGCAGCCCGGATGCCGACTGAAGCGGCGCATCCCCCTCTTCCTCGCGGCTGGCGAGGTACCGGGCCAACGCCAAGATCACAAAGAGTTTCATAAACTCAGAGGGTTGGATTTTGACGGGTCCGAACGCAAACCAGCTGACGGCCCCGTTCGTCTCGGTGCCGAACAGGAGCACCAGCACGAGCAACACGATTCCAAAGCCGTACAGCCCATATGCCAACTGGCCGATCCACTTGTAATCGAAGAGAAGGACGGCAAACATGGCCCCAAAGCCGATGGCGTACCAAACGATTTGCTTCTTCTCCTCGCCAAATTGCGCGTTGGCGCCGGAGATGCCGATATAGCTGTAGACGGCAAGCGCCACAAGAACGAAGAGGATCGCCCAGTCGATGCGCTTCAGGTACCGCCGTTCGATGTCCACCACAGGCCACCTCGCTTCCGCCAGAGATTCTACCACAGGGACGGCGCGCCCCCAATGCGGAGAGGGTTGGGCGCCGATGCAAAAATCGGGGGTGTGAAGGGCATAAAAAAGGGAGCGTCCGCGGCGCCCGTGCGCCGGCAAACGCCCGGTTCAGGACAACCCGAAAAGCCGCCGCATCCGTTCGATGACGCTTGGCTTTTCTTCCAAACGCATCAGCGGCACGCTTTCCCCCAGGATGCGGCGGGCGATGTTGCGGTACGCCTGCGCCGCCTTGGCCTTCGGGTTGAGGACGATCGGCTCTCCGCGGTTGGACGAGGTGATCACGTCCTCGTCGTCCGGCACGATGCCCAGCAGGTCAATGCCCAGGCGCACGACAATCTCGTCCACGTCCATGATCTCCTCGTGCTTCATGAGACGAGGCCGGACGCGGTTGATGACCAGCGACGGCGGCGCGATCGCCTCCTTTTCCAAGATGCCGATGATCCGATCGGCGTCGCGCACCGCGGTCACATCCGGCGTCGTCACGACAACGGCGCGATCCGCGCCGGCAATGGCGTTGCGAAACCCCTGTTCGATTCCGGCCGGACAGTCAATGAGCACATAGTCATAATCGGGCTTGAGCTGCTCCTTGACGAGATGTGCCATCTGGTCGGGCGAGACCGCCGACTTGTCCTTCGTCTGCGCGGCGGGTAGCAGCACGAGATTGCCCTCCAGTCGCTTGTCGGGGACCAGCGCCGTTTGGAGCTTGCACCGCCCTTCCACGACGTCGACCAAATCGTACAGAATGCGGTTTTCCAGTCCCAACACGAGGTCGAGATTGCGCAGACCGATATCCGTGTCCACAAGACAGACCTTCTTGCCCAGCATGGCGAGTGCGGTGCCCAGGTTGGCCGCGGTGGTCGTCTTCCCCACGCCACCCTTGCCCGAGGTTACGACAATGGCTACTCCCACGCCCCCGTTCCCCCTTTAGCGTTCAACCGTATCGGACCACCAGGGTTGAAAGTGCGGCCGCACGTCGTGAAGGCGGCGGATGTTGTCGACCAGGATGCGGTTCTCCTCATCCAGATAGGCAAACTCCATCCCTTCGCCCGCCTCGGTCCACCCGTCCGGGGCGCGGCTGATGCAATCGGCGATGCGCAGCTGGGTCGGTTGGAACACGGCCGCCGTGATGATGGCCTGCCGGTTCCCCGCGCTGCCGGCGTGCGCCATGCCGTACAGCCGGCCAAGGATGAAGATGTTGCCCGTGCACACCACGCTTCCGCCCGGGTTGACGTCCCCAAGCAGCAGGAGATCGCCGTCGTGTACCAGCACCTGACCCGAACGCACGGAGCGCGTGACGACGCGCAAGGCCTGCCGGCGCGCCATGCGCTCGGCCTCTTCCCGGGTGACAACCTCGGAATGGATGCCCTTGAGGCGAAAATTGTCCTGCAGATGGATCACGTTGCGCAGCCGGTCGATCTGCTCCGGATGAAGGTGGCGATAGCCCACATACACCGTGACATCGACCGCCGGGCCGCGCAACAGCTGTTGGTTTGGCGTGCCCACAATCTTGTCGCGCAATTCGTCGACCACTTCGTCAAAGGAGCAATCGTCGTCGAGGTAAAAGTGCAGGCCATCCTTGGTCCCTTTGATCGTCACGCGGTGCTTGGTCGTCTCCATGGCTGGTCACCCCGTCGTCTATCTCTTCGGCACGGCGGGGGCGTTTTCCTCCCCTGCGCCGGCGGAAGCGGCGGAATTCCCCGCGCCGGAAGGGGACGAAACGTTCCCCTTCGCCGACGCGCCGAGGCCGAAGTAGGCCTCCAGCATGCGGCGGGCGATCGGGCCGGCGGCACTCCCCCCGGTGTAGCCCTTCGGCACGTCCGTCACGATCACGACAAAGGCGATTTCCGGCTTGTCGAACGGGGCGAAGCCGATCATCAGCGCGTTGTCGATGCCGCGTTTCGTGTCCACCTGAACCGTCCCCGTCTTGACGCCGACGGGAATGGGAAACCCGGCAAAGGCGCCGGCAGCCGTCCCGCCCTTTTGGGTCGCCAGGCGCATCCCTTCCCGCACCACCTGCAGGTACCGCGGATCAACCTCCACGCGGCCCAACACCTCCGGCTTGCGCACCGCGAGCACCGGGCCAAGACCCTCCGTCCCTTCGCTTTCCCCGCGAATCTCCTTCACCAAAAAGGGGCGCATGCGATAGCCGCCGTTGGCGATCGTGCTGACGTACTGCAAGAGCTGGATCGGGGTGTAGGCGTGGTACTGGCCGATCGTGTAGTGGGCGATGTTTCCGAGTTTGGTGTCGGTGGCCCGCAAGCCGATTTTTTCCCCTGGCAAATCGATTCCTGTCTTCACCCCAAGCCCAAACTGGGCGTAAAAGGTGTCCATCTCCGAAAGTGTCGCCGTGAAGGAATCTTTCGTCCGCGTAAGGCGCAACCCAATTTCGTACATGTAGATGTTGCACGATTTCTGCAGCGCCGTGCGCGCGTTGACAGGACCGTGGGCGCGACCCTGGAAATCGCGAAACGGCCGATCGCCAATGATCATCGCTCCCCGGCAATACAGGGTCTCATTCGGGGAAGTCAGCCCCTTTTGAAGGCCCATGAGCACCGTCCCGGGCTTGATGGTGGAACCCGGCGAAAACCCGCCGTAGATCGCCTCGTTGCGCTCGCGGCCTTGGATGTGCGCCTTGTACGCGTCAGAAAACGCCTTCCCGCTCAGGTTGTACAAGTTCAGGTCGTAATCGGGATAGATGGCCATGGCCAAAATTTCGCCCGTGTTGGGGTTCATGGCAAGGGCAATGGCCTTATCGGCCTTTCCGGACCCCTTTTGCCGCAGCCGCTTCACTTCCTCTTCCAGGATGCGCTCCACGGCGTCTTGAAACCGGGCATCGATCGTCAGCACGAGGTCATGGCCGCGCTTCGGGCGCGCCGCCTCCCGCATCTCGACGGTGCGGCCGTTCTTGTCGACCTTCACTTCCATCACGCCATCCTCGCCCCGCAGCTGGGCCTCGTAATACGCCTCCAGCCCGGAGACGCCCACCTTGTCGTCAATTTGATAACCCTGGGCCAGGTAGTAGTCCTTGTTCTTTGCGTCGATGGGCTTGGTGTAGCCAAGCACGTGGGTCAAAAAGGCGCCACGCTTGTAATGGCGCTTCGATTCCACCACCAAGCGCACGCCGGGCAGCTTGTCGAGGTTTTCCGACACGCGGGCCACCTCTTCCACGCTGAGCCCTTCCTTGATCCGGTGGGGCATAAAGCGATAGCCGGAGCGCATCGCCTCGAGAATGCTCTCCTTCTCGTACAGGTGACGCAGGGCGGCCTCGTCCGTTGGCAGCGGCTGGTTCCGGTACTTCTCCATTTTCGAAAGCCGTTCCTTCACCTCGGAAAGGGGCACCTTGGCCGGGTCGTCCGCGTCGCTGTCGAGGAGACGAGCCAGGCGGTCGGCAACCTCGTCGACGTTGATGTGCTGCCCTTCGCTTTCCAGGAACGTCACCGTGTACACCGGCTCGTTCGTGACGAGCACCTCGCCATTGCGGTCCAGGATCCAGCCGCGTGGCGCGGCGATGGGAATGCGCTTCACCGAGTTGGCTTCCGCCTCGCGGGCATACTGCTCCCCATGCACCAGCTGGACAACGGCCAACCGCAGCACGAGGGCGGCGAAAAACAGAAAGGCGACAAAAAAGAGCGCGTTGAACCGCCGATGGATGCGCGCGAAAAGCGGTTTTTGCTCTTCGGACGGCCGCTCGCGCCGTTCAAGTTCCTGCTCCATCATCGGTATCCCTCCCGATGAGCCCGAGCAGCGGACGATAGACCAGCAAGCCAAACAACGCGTTGACGGCAACGGTCGGGATCAAGTAGTACAGCCAAAACGTCTGCAGGGGCGCCGCCGTCCACAAAAACAAGCGGTAAAAGCCGAAAACGATCAGCTCACACGCCACCAGCGCCCCGAGGAGAACCACGCCCACCACAAGGAGGTTGCGATGGAAGAACAAAAAGGCGTATCCGGCCAGATACGCCGTAAGCCCCATGCCAAAGGCGTACACGCCAATGACGCCGCTGTACAGCACGTCATGCAGGAAGCCGAGGGCCAACCCAAGCCAAAAGCCCACCCGGCGCCCGCGAATCATGGCCACCAGCAGCACGACGACAAAGGAAAAGCGGAACGCCATCAAAAAGGGCGAGCCAAAGTG
This sequence comes from Calditerricola satsumensis, assembly GCF_014646935.1. GTDB lineage: Bacteria > Bacillota > Bacilli > Calditerricolales > Calditerricolaceae > Calditerricola > Calditerricola satsumensis. The sequence continues at coordinate 15,315 of NZ_BMOF01000038.1, forward strand.
CTGAGGGGAAAACGGCGGCAACCACGTGCTCTCCACCAACACAAGGAGAAAAAGCAGCCCAAGAAGCGCCGCACGCGCGTTCACAAGGCCCGTCCCCCTTCCCGCCGGACCTCTTTATGCCCCGTCGCCGCGTTGGCCTCGGGAGACACCGCATCCTTCCGCTCGACGACAAACACTTCGTCAAGATAGGCGAAATCGGCCGCCGGTTTGACATAGGCCCGCTGCGTCAACCCGTTGTCGCCCGGCTCCACGGCGACCACCGTGCCGATCACCAGGCCACGGGGGAAGACGCCGCCCAACCCCGACGTGACCACAACCTGTCCTTCGCGAATGGGCGCTTCCGCAGGGATTTTCTGAAACAAAAGATAACCCGTGTCGAAGTCGTAGGCGTCGATCACACCAAATACGCGGCTTTCCTCCCCTTGGACCACCGCTGACACGTGTCCCGAGCGCGACAGATCGGTCAAGAGCGCCACGCGCGCCGTGAAGGGGGTCACGTCGGTGACGCGACCGATCAGCCCCTTCGTCGTGATGACGGCCATATCTGGGCGAATGCCGTCCCGCGCGCCCTTGTTGATGACGAGCACCTGGTTCCACTGGTCCGGACTGCGGGCGATCACCTCCGCCGCGTGCAGGCGGAAGGTGTCAAGGGTGCTGCGCAGGTCGAGCATGGCGCGCAGGCGCTGGTTTTCCTCGCGCAACCGCGCCAGCTCCGCGCTCATGCGCGCATACTGGTCCAAGTTGGCCTTCAGCGCCTGGTTTTCATCATACAGCATTTTCCATTCACGGAGGTCTTGAAAGAAGCCCGCAACCACACGAGCGGGCTTGTGGAACCACGACTGAAAGAGGGCGACGCCGTCTTGCACCAGCGCCACGGGCCACCCCGTCGGTTTTCGCTCGCCGGAGGTCAAGCCGATCAGAGCCGAAAACAACATCAGGCCGAGAAGCAGGAGGATGAGCCGTTTGCTCGTGAACAGATCCGGCATCGGCCCGCCTCCTTACCGGCGGGCCGAACGGAAGGTGATGCCCATCTTCGACTTGAGCAGATGCAGGTTTTCCAGGGCACGGCCGGTGCCGATGGCCACGCAATCGAGGGCGTTTTCGGCCACGTGGACGGGCATGCCCGTCTCCTTGGCCAGGAGCTTGTCCAGGTTGCGCAGCAGCGCCCCACCACCCGTCAGCACGATGCCGCGGTCCATGATGTCGGCGGCCAGCTCCGGCGGGCACTTCTCCAGCGTCGCCTTCACCACATCGACGATGGCCCCGACGGGATCCGCCAGCGCTTCGGTGATCTCCGCGGACGAGATGGTAATCGTCTTCGGCAGGCCCGTGACCAAGTCGCGGCCGCGAATCTCCATCTTCTCGTCGCGCTCCAGTTTCAGCGCCGAACCGATCTCCATCTTCAGCATCTCGGCGGTGCGCTCGCCGATAAGCAGGTTGTACGAGCGCTTGATGTACTGAATGATGGCCTCGTCCAACTCGTCGCCGGCCACGCGAATCGACTTGCTCGTCACGATGCCGCCGAGGGAGATGATGGCCACTTCCGTCGTCCCGCCGCCGATGTCGACGACCATGCTTCCCGTCGGCTCCCACACCGGGAGGTCGGCCCCAATGGCCGCGGCGAAGGGCTCCTCGATGGTAAAGGCTTCCTTGGCCCCGGCTCGCTTCGTGGCATCCTCAATGGCACGCTTCTCCACGGCTGTGGCACCCGATGGAACGCATACCATGACGTTGGGCTTGCGGAAACTGCGCGTCTTTTGCGCCTGCTTGATGAAGTATTCCAGCATCGTGGCCGTCGTCTCGAAGTCGGCTATAACACCGTCCTTCATCGGCCGAACGGCAACAATGTTGCCCGGGGTACGGCCAATCATGTTCTTGGCCGCGTTCCCCACGGCCTCAATGGTCCCTGTGTCGGTCCGGATCGCCACCACGGAAGGCTCCCGGACGACGATGCCCTTCCCCTTCACATACACCAGCGTATTGGCGGTTCCCAAATCGATGCCCATATCGCGTGCGAATCCACCCAACATCGCCGCTGTCTCCCTTCACTTACCTTGCGTTCCGTGTCCACACACGTCCGTCATCTCTAACAATCGTGACGAAAGCTGTCACTACAAGACGAAAGCCCCCGAACAATGCCGGGGAACACATCGGTTCTATTATACTGAAACGCCTGGATGGTGCCTAGGTCCGTTTACAATTCCTTCACAGGTAACCTTTTTCCTTTAAACTCACGTACCGGTTGTCGCCGATGACGATGTGGTCCAAAACCGGAATGCCGAGGAGCTCCCCGGCCTCGACCAGCCGCCGCGTCAGCACGATGTCCTCGCGGCTCGGCTCCGGGTCCCCGCTGGGATGGTTGTGGGCCAGGATGACCGCTGCACTGGCACGCCGGATCGCTTCGCGGAAAATTTCCCGCGGATGGACGACGGTGGCGTTTAGCGTGCCGACAAACACCGTCTGCTTGCCGATGATGTGGTTTTTCGTGTTCAAAAACAAGCACACAAAATGCTCATTCGGCAAAAAGCGCAGCTCGTCCATCAAAAGACGCGCCACGTCGCCCGGACCGCGCACGGCAAGCCGCTCCTCTGCGGCAAGCCGCGCGAGTCTGCGCCCCAGCTCGAGCCCCGCCTTCACCTGCACGGCCTTGGCGATCCCCACGCCCTTGACCGCCGTCAACTCCTCCACGCGGGCGCCGGCCAGTTCGCGCAACGACCCAAACTGCTTCAGAAGCCGCTGGGCAAGGGCCAGCACCGACTCGTCGCGGTGCCCGGTGCGCAGGAGAATGGCCAGCAGCTCCGCCACGGAAAGCTGTTCCGCCCCCACGGCCAGCATCCGCTCTCGCGGGCGCTCGTGGGCCGGCAGGTCGCGAAGCACGAGCGGTTCGTCCATCGGTTTGCCCCCTCCCCTTCCGAAAAGAGAAAAAGCGGGCGTTCCATCGGTCACAAGATGTGAACGCCCATTTCACCCAAAAACCGGCGCAGGAGGAAAAGCGGCAAGCCCACGACGGTGAAATAGTCGCCCTCGATGTGGGGAATGAGGGTCGCCCCAATGCCCTGGATGGCATAGGCGCCCGCCTTGTCCATCGGCTCACCCGTGGCCACATACCGGCGAATCTCCGCGTCGGTCAGCGCGCTCATCCGCACGGCGGTCACGCTGTGCCCCACGCGGCACGCCCCCGTCTCCGCATCGACCACCGCCAATCCCGTGTACACGCGATGGGTGCGCCCAGCCAGCCGCCGGAGCATGGCCTCGGCCTCCTTGGCGTCGCGCGGCTTGCCGAGGATCTCCCCGTCGATGACGACGACGGTGTCCGAACCGATGACGAGGCCCTCGGAACATTCGGCGGCCACGGCGCGCGCTTTGCGCAGGGCGAGGGTCTCGACCGCCTGAGCAGGCGCCGTTTCCGGATCGAGGGATTCGTCGACGTCGCTCGGACGAACTTCAAAGGAAAGGCCCAGCTGGGCGAGGAGCTCGCGCCGCCGAGGCGAACCGGAAGCGAGAACAAGCGGTTTCGTTTTGATCGTCATGGGCATCGCCCCTCGACGTCAACGATTGGCTGAGATGCCGCTATTTAGTCTAGCAAAGCGGCGCTCAAAAGACAAGCCGCGCTACGGGGAAGACGCGGCCCGCAGCACGGCATACTGGAGCAACCCCTGCTCGGCCACCCACACATATCCGGGATGGGGATTGGCGGCGTATTGGCGCACCGCCGTCACCGCCTGCGTCAGGGCGTTCATCATCGCGCGGGCCCGCTTTTCACGCGGGCCGTCGCCCACCGCAAGCGGCTGACCCGCTTCCAGGAGGGATCGGTGCAACGCTTCGATCTCCTGCTTAGGCGGCAGGACGTCCTGCCCGCCTTCGAGGGCGCTCGGCGGAACACGCGCCAGCCGGTCGAACAGCCGGTCGCCCGTTTCCAGGAAGCGCGTCCAGCCCGCGTCCCCTTCCGCCTTGACCCCCGGCCAGACCAGTCCGTCACGGGGAACGTACGTCTCGACGTTCTGCGCGCGCAGGGCGGTGGCCAGGTTTCGCGCGCTGTCGCGGTCCGGCGCCACGCCCACCAACAGGCGCAGCGGGGTCCCCTCGACAAGGACGGCGGGCACGCCCCGCGCCGCCAAGGTCTGCCGCATGCGCTCCGCCGCCTCGCGCGTCTGGAACACGCCGGCCTGAACCACCACCAGCGACCGCGCCGGCGGGGCGGCTTGCGCCTGGGGGGATGCCGGCACACCGGTACCGGACGGCCCGGAACCGTCCGACGCCCGTGGAGCGCTGTTCGACGGGGGGCCGGCTTGGCGGAGTCGCTGGCCTGGGGCGTTCCGTTCGACCCCGTCGGCGCCGCCGGCGGGCTCGCCGGAACGTGGGCCGCAGCCGGCGCGGTGGGCGCAGAATTCCCGGGCTCCTGGAGCAGCGTCAACATCGACCATCCCAGCAAAACGCCAATGCCGATGGCGCCGACGAGCGGCACCGCCGCATGCGCCACCGCGGTCCAAGGGCGGCGTTCAACCCTTCCGTTTCGCCGCACCCGAAAGGCCGATAGGGAATGGCTCGGCAAATGGATCGGCGCCGGCCGGTTGCGCGTTGCTTCCGGCGGCAGCGAAGGCCTGTCCGGTTCGACCGCACGCGCAGGAACGTGGCCGCCCGCCGCCAACCGTTCCGGCCGGGCAGCCCCCGCTTCCGTCGCGCCGGGTTCGGTTCGGCGTGCCGGCTTCACGGGTTGCGACGGCGACAAGCGAATCGTGATCCGAGGTTTGTCCATCGTTCGCCCCTCCCACCCGGTTCCGTTGCTTCGATGTGTATGCAACCGGATGGGGAGATAGAACCGGTACGCGGTTCACCGGTATGGGGCGCCTACCGCGAAGCGGAGGATACCGCCGGGGCCGTCGCCGATGCCGTCGTCGCCCCCGTCGCCGGCGCGTGGAAGACGAGCATCGTCAGCTGCACGCGCAACGGCTCGCCGCGCAGCACCCGGGCAACCTTGGCCACCATGTCCTCGGTGTCGCCGGGGTCGGCCGAGGGCAACGGAGCCGGCGACGGCAGCGCTTCCTCCTCCGGATCCGGCGGTTGCGCCGTCCACGCCGTCACCCACACCACCCGTTCGAGGGCCTCGAGCCGCTTCAACACGTCATCCACCCGGTCCCAAGGGGCATCAAAGGTCCACACGATTTCCGTCGGCACGATCGGCACGCTGTCCGGAAGGCCGTAGCGCTGGCGGTAGGCCGCCCACCGCGCCGCGAGGTTGTCGGGTGAGGAGGAAGCCTCGCGGGAAGATCCCGCTTCGCTCCCGGATGACGGAGGGGCGGGCTTCGCCTGCGCGGGCGACGATGCCCCCCTTTGGGTGCCCTTTTCTCCCGCGTCCTGCTCGCCCGAGGCCGAAGGGGATCCGCCCGATCCCGGATCCGCCGTCTGCACGCGCAGCGACACAAAGGTGATCCCCGTTTCCGCCACGATGTTGTGGAGCGCCGCCAGCACCTCGTCCAGTTGGCGCGTGGCCGGCACGGCCCCCTCCTCCCCGCGGGGTGCGCGCCGCGAAGGAGCAGCGGGTAAAGGCTGAGACAGCTCCGCGCGCAGCTGGGCGATTTGCCGCTCCAGCTGCGCCCGCCGCTCGCTCAGGCGCTCCGCTTCATCAACCTGCCGCTTGATTGCCACGGCATACCCGGCACTTGTCACCAGCAGGCCGGATGCGAGCACGCTCATGAGAACCCACAGCAAGCGTCGTGCTTTATCGCGATTCGCCATCGGCGTTCCGTGCCTCCACGCGATCCGTCAACTCCAAACGAAAGCGCACCACCAGCGTTCCCGGCGGAAGGTCGGGGATGGCCTGCAACGATTGGGCCGCGGGGTCGGTGGCACGCTCCACCACCGCCTCGGCCACCGCCGGCAGTTTAGACAGCCGCCGGGCCAAGGGGGCCAAATCGGTCAGGGCGGGCACCGCCGCGTAGCCGACCAGGCGGTCCACGTCGGCCTCGATGTGAAACACCGCCGTCCCCGGCGGAAAGGCGCGGCTTACCTGCTCCATGAGAGCCGACCAGCGGTACCGATGCGCCCTCAGCAGCTGCGTCGCGCGAATCCGCTCCGTTTGCGCTTGGACGGCCGCCCGCTCCTTTTCGATGGCCGTCCGCTTTTGGCGATAAACGGCCACATCGCGGTCAAGGGCGGCTTTCGTCTGCTCCAGCTCGGCCACCACCTGACGCGCCTCCTCGAGGGCACGAGTGTGCGCACGATAAAACGGATACCCCGCCGACGCCACCGCCGCCAGAAAAACCGCCGACGCCAGCAAGAGCCGGGGAAAGTGGCGCGCCACAAACGGGGTGTGCGGCAGCAGGTTGATTTCCACACGGCATCCTCCTTTTCACCGCGGCTTGAGCGCGGCGCCAAAGGCCGTCAGCCAGAAATGGGGCCGCTCCCGCCACAGGGGAAGCACCCGACGGCGGCCCCGCAGGCCCTCGCCCACCTTCCACACCACCGGTGCACCGAGGCGCGCGGAGAGTTCGCCGGCCACCTGCGGCAGCTCCTCCAATTCGCCACAGAGCAAGATTTCCGCCAGCGGCTGCTGGCGCTGGTTCAGCGTGTACTGAAAAAAGGAAAAGACCCGTTCCAGCTCGCTGGCCAAATCGTGGAGAAAGAGGGGGCTTAGATGCGACCGCTTGGCCTCACGCGCGAATCCCTCGGCAGCGGCGGCCGCCTCCGGGACAGCCGGCAACACCGCTTCCCCTACCGGCACCGCCTCCTCGGCGTAGGGCGAAAGGGCAACGCGGCGCGTCACATGCAGGATGCCCTCGCTGAAGATGCTAACGTCGGCGCCGGTGGCAGACAGGTTGACGAGGAGGACAGCACCGGGCCGCTCCGGGGGGCGAAAATGGCGCACCGCGCGCAGGTGGGCCAAGGCCCCCACGTCCACACTCAGCGGCCGCAGGCGGCAGGCCCGCAGCGCGTCCACGTAGGGCTGCACCAGGGCACGGGGAGCGGCGACGAGCTGGACGGGAACGGCACCCTTTTCGTCGGGGGATGCGCCGGGCCAGGGCACCACGTCAAAAACCGGATCGTCAAAGGGCAGTTGCAGCGACGTAGCCAGTTCCACTTGCACCACGTCGCGCAACGCCTTGCGCGGAAGCGGCGGCAGGTGGAGCGTGCGCAACACGATGCCGTGGCTGGGCAAGGCGAGGTGCACCTTGCGCGCCTTGACGCCGGCCTCCTTCAGCGCGGCGCGCAGGCGGGTCTCCAGCGCCTCCGGGTTGACCAGGCGACCGTCGGCCACCACCTCTCCCGGTGGCCACGAATGGGCCACCAACCGTTCGAGGCGAACGCGGCCGTTCGGACGGCGTTCCACCTCGACGGCGCAGAACCCGGTGTCGCGGATTTCGAGGCCGAGGTAGCGGTTAAGTGAAGAAAGCACGGTTGAACCTCCAAGAAAATTATCTCACCCAAACAGAGAAAGAGAGGCAAGACGCCTCTCTAGATGTTATCCCTATTGTCAACTCGGTTACATGTTGCCGTCAGTCTAGTGTGGATTTAACTTCATACATATATTTTCCATTGTTATCTTTCGTGATCACAACATAGTAATAATACGTTCCATCTTTTTGGCTCTTGTAATAACCGTTTTCCGGGCCAGGATCGACATAACCATAAGTAATCAAATAGGAAACAGGAACTACTACTTTATTATCACTCTTCCCATCTTTACCATCCACCTGAGAAAAGCCGCCATTCTCCATGATGTACTGTTTGGCCGCGTTAATCAGTACAGTTTTTGTCGTTTTATCTGCCTTGTCCTCCGCATCATCAAACCCCTTAAACACCGCCGGCACCGCAATGGCCGCCAAGATGCCCAAGATCACGACGACGGCGAGCAGCTCGATGAGCGTCACCCCGCGCTGGTTAAGACGCCGCGCCTTCATTTTCATGTTCGCTCCTCCTCCGGTTCTCCTTTTCATTTTTTGGAAGGTCATCCATGCACCAAGCGGATAAACCTGCTTCTAAGATATCCAACGTTTGATGGATTGACAAGGGAGAATTTGCGACGGTTTTCCTATCCTCGCGCGACGGTTTTCCTACGAAATCCAACCCTCCTAGTCAACCGGTTTTGTCTCCGGGTACACGACGGAGGCTGTCGGCACGTCAACGAGGGCCGGCGCAGGTTCGGCAAGGGCCTGGCGCAACACGGGCTCCAGGTCCTCCTCCCGTTCGACGCGGAAGCCGCGCCAGCCGCAGGCCTCGGCCAGGCGGACAAAATCCGGGTTCGTCACGTCGACGCCGAGCTCCTGCAGTCCGCTGACCACCATCTTGTCCCGCTCCATCTGCAGCGCGCCGTTGTTGAACACCACGACCGTCACCTTCAGGCCGTGGCGCGTCGCCGTCAGCAGCTCGGCCATCGCCATGGCCAGGCCGCCGTCGCCGACGAGGGCCACCGCGGTGCGCGCGGGCTGGCACAGCTTCGCCGCCAAGGCCGCCGGCAGGGCAAAGCCCATCGTGCGCCATTCGCCCGAAAAAAGGAAGGTTTGCCCGCGGGGACGGAAGGAGCGGTTTGTCCACACGGTCACGTCGCCGGTGTCGACGGCGACGATGGCGTCCGGCGGGAGCACCGTCTCCACGGCCCGCACCACGCGCGCCGGATGAAGGGGAAAGCCGGGCGTCTCGCCTTCGCGTGCGTTTTGCCGGCGCCACCTTTCCCCGGCCTCCCGAACCTGGGCCACCCACACGGGATCCGGAGCGTGCTCGGCCAGCCCGTCGCGCAAGGCCGGCACCACCGCGCGCGCGTCGCCGACAAGGCCGATCTCGGCGGGAATGCGGCGGCCGACATTCGCCGCCTCCACGTCCACCTGCACCACACGCGCCGCGACGGGCACGTAGCCCTCAGGCCACCAGGTGTCGCCGACCACAAGCACGACGTCGGCCTGCGCCAGCAAGCTGCCCGCGTACGGATTGCCGCCCGTTCCGATTCCGCCCAGCACGACCGGCGACGTCTCGGGAAACGCCCCCTTCGCCCCCAGGCTGACGACCACGCCCGCCCCCCACCGCTCGGCCAGGCGCACCACCGCGTCGGCCGCGCCGCGCGCGCCGATGCCCGCCACCACCATCGGCCGGCGCG
>NZ_BMOF01000039.1 GCF_014646935.1 Calditerricola satsumensis
CGATATCAGGAGGTTTTCATTTGCTCAAACCCCCGCATGTTTCATTACAGGAATGCTCATAAAGGACAACTCACCCCAACAACCCCTCGCCCGGCCGGTCCAGCATTCGGTACTGGATCGCCTCGGCCACGTGTTCGGCTTCCACCGTCTCCGAACCGGCCAGGTCGGCGATGGTGCGCGCCACCTTCAAGATCCGGTCGTGGGCCCGCGCAGAGAGCCCAAGGGCATCAAAGGCCCGGCGCAGAAGCGAGGCCGCCTCCCGCCTCAAGACGCAATGGCGCCGCAGCAGCGCCGGCGTCATTTCGGCGTTGCACGTAACGCCCGTGCCGCGAAACCGTTCGGCCTGCATGGCCCACGCTTGCCGCACGCGCGCGGCGATGGCCGCCGACGGCTCGCATTTGGCCTCCGCCGCCCATTCGCGGTACGTTTGGCGCGGAACGTTCACGTGGAGGTCGATGCGGTCCAGGAGCGGACCCGACAAGCGGCCGCGGTAGCGCTGCACCTGGCCTGGCGTGCAATGGCACGCCGCGTCGGACCCGAAGTACCCGCACGGGCAAGGGTTCATCGAGAGAACGAGCAGGAACTGCGCCGGATAACGCACCACCGCCCGCGCCCGGCCGATCGTGACGTACCCGTCTTCCAGGGGCTGGCGCAAGACTTCCAGTACGCTGCGGGAAAATTCGGGCCCTTCGTCCAAAAACAGCACCCCGCGGTGGGCCAAACTCACCTCTCCCGGTCGGGGCACGCTGCCGCCCCCGATCATCCCCGCAGGGGAGATGGTGTGATGGGGAGCGCGGAAGGGGCGTTCGGTGACGAGGCCGCCGCCCCGGGTGAGCAGCCCGGCCACGCTGTAGATTTTCGTCACCTCCAGCGCCTCCGCCTCGCTTAAGGGCGGCAAAATGCTCGGCAGGCGCTGGGCCAGCATGGTCTTGCCGGAACCGGGCGGCCCCACGAGGAGCACATTGTGCCGGCCCGCGGCAGCCACCTCCAGGGCCCGCTTGGCGTGAAACTGGCCCCGCACCTCGGCGTAATCGAGCCCGGTTGCCCGCTCGCGCGCCGGTGGCGCCGCCGGGCCCGTCCAGGACGGCAGGGGCGCCTCACCCTTCAACACGGCCAGCGCCTCTCGCAGCGAACCGACGGGAATGATCCGGATCCCGCTCACCACCGCCGCCTCCGCCGCGTTGGCCTGCGGCAGGAGAATCGTCCCGAGGCCCTTCTCCTTTGCCGCCAGCGCCATCGGCAGCACCCCCGGAACGGGACGAAGGGCGCCGTCGAGGGCCAATTCGCCGAGCACCAACACCCCGTTCAGCGCGTCGGCCGCCAATTGCCCGCTGGCCACCAGCACGCCGAGGGCGATAGCCAGATCAAAGGCGGCCCCTTCCTTCCGCACATCGGCCGGCGCCAGGTTGACCGTGATGCGCTGGACGGGATAAGCAGCCCCGCTGTTGCGCACCGCCGCGCGCACCCGTTCCCGCGCTTCCCGCACGGCGGTGTCCGGCAACCCGACGATCTCCGTTTGCGGCAGCCCGTTCGCGATGTCCACCTCGACCTCGACGAGAAACCCGTCGACGCCGAGCACCGCCGCGCTCAGCACTTTGGCGTACATACCCGCTCGCTCCCTTCCCAGTCGAGCCTCACCGCCCGTTGGCGCCACCGGTCAACGCACGAAGCACGGCCCGCTCCACCACCCTCCACGGCAGGAGCGCCTTGAGCCACAGCAGCCTCCGCGCGCCCGTCCCCACCACGTAGCGCAGCTTGGGCCGCTTGGCGCGCGCTGCCTTGAGCAGCGTGGCCACGACGGCGTCGGGCGGCGGGGCCGTCTGGGCCGTGCGCTGCACCTGCTGGGCGAGGCGCGCGGCCATTACCGCGTACGGCGACCCGGGATCGCTCGCGATGCGGCCGAGCCCCTTTTCCCAGATCGCCGTGCGGAACGCGCCGGGCTCGATCAGCACCACGTGGATGCCGAAGGGCAGAAGCTCGAGGCGCAGCGCCTCGCTCAGCCCCTCGACGGCAAATTTCGACGCCGCATAGGGCGCGAGGCCCGGAAAGCCGAACCGGCCGGCCACGCTGCTGATGTTGAGAATCTTGCCGCTTTTCTGCCGGCGCATCACGGGCAGGACGGCCTTCGTCATGGCCACCAGGCCCCACACGTTGACGGCGAATTGCTCCTCCCACGCCTCCAGGTCGACCTCCTCGACAAAGCCGCCGACGGCCATCCCGGCGTTGTTGACGAGGAGGTCGATCCGCCCCCAGCGGTCGACGACGGCGGCCACCACCCGCGAGCCGCCTCGGCGTCGGTTACGTCGAGCCGATGCACCTCGATGCGGTCGGCCACGCCCCGTTGCCGAGCCTCGTTCAGCAGCCGGTCGCGCGCGTCCAGGTTGCGCATCGTCGCGGCGACGCGGTAGCCTTCCCGCGCAAAGGCCAGCGCGGCCCGATACCCGATGCCGCTCGACGTCCCGGTGATGAGGGCCACCGGACGGTCCATTCCCCTTCCCCCTTCCTCTCGGCACCCGGCCTAAAAGGCGTTTTCTATATGCCGCACGCGGACGCGATGCGGCCCTTCCCAGCGCAAGGAAAGCACGTCGAAGCGCACGCGCGCCTCGGTGCGCCCCGTGCGCTGCAGAAACCAGGCGGCAACGCGGCGGATGCGGGCCACCTTTCGCGCGTCCACCGATTCGGCGCCGCTGCCGAACCGCTCGCCCGTTTTGGCGCGCACCTCGACGAACACGAGCCACCCGTCCTTCTCGACGACGAGGTCGATCTCGCCCCACCGCACGGCGACATTCGTCGCGACGACGGCGTACCCCTTTTGCTCCAGGTACCGGCGAGCCGCCTCCTCGCTGCGCCGGCCCAACAGGCGGCGGGCGTCGGGGCGCTTGACGCGCGGATGGTCACCGTTCCCCCTGTCCCGGTTCATGAAGAGGCCGCCTCCCGCTGCCCCACCGTGCGATCGGTGCGGTAGAGGAGGGCGAGGATCTCGGCCACGACCGGATAGAGGGACGGGGGAATGACCTGGTCCAGGTCGAGTTGGCTGAGCACGGCCACCAACGCGGGGTCTTCATGGAGGGGAACCCCGTGGGCGCGCGCTTCGGCGATGATCCGTTCGGCCACCGCGCCCGCCCCTTTGGCCACCACCCGCGGCGCTTCATCCCGCGGCGGGTCGTACCTGAGGGCTACCGCCCGGCGCAGCGGATCTGCCTGGCGTTGCCGGTCGTCTTGGGCGGTCATACGCGCACATCCACTCCTTTGTACCGGATGATCGCCGGCAAGACCGGCGGGGTCTTTTCCGGGTCGCCATCGAGCGGCTTCCAGCGCAGGGCGCACAGGCGAAACCCGCACGCGGCCAGGCGTTCGGCAAACCAGGGTGCCCACCGGTGAACGGCGTCTTCGGCACCGGGGTGCCGGGTCCACACCGTCACGGTCAGATGGCCCTCGTAAACGTCGGCGGCCACGGCGGTGTCGCCGCAATGGGGCAGGGGCAGGGACAGGTAGAGGTGCAGGCAATCGGCGTCGACCTTCGCCCCCTCCTTGCGCGCGGCGACGTGCAGCGTGGCCGTCTCGCGCGGATCCCCGAACGGGAGGGGCAGCTGCAGGATGGCATGCACAAAGGGGGCTTGGGGATCGGAGAGGAGCGCCAGCTGCTGGCCCACCAGATGGCGGAGCAGCTGCTGGGCGGCCTGACGCAGCGGTTCCGACAGGCTGGCTTCGTGTTCGAGCAGGCGGAGGAGAAGCCCCTTGAGCGTCTCCGCCGCATTCTCCTCCTCCGGGGCGCCGTGACGCCGCCGCGCCGCGAACGTCGTCTCAAGCTCCAGGCCAAGCAGGCGCAAGGCCCGCCGCAGGCAATCGGGTTTTGGCCGTTCGGCGCGCAGAAAGACCCGCGGCCCCAGCTGAAGGAGCTGGGCAAGGAGCGCCGCCACGGCGTTCCCGCCCGCCTCGCGCCCGTCCGGTACCGGCGCGCTGGCCGCGGCCGCATCGCCTCGCCCCGCAAGCTGGGCCTGGGCCGCCTCGACAAACCGCACCCACAAGGCCGCCAACCCGGGGCCAAACGAAAAGGCATGCAAGGCCTCCACCGTCGCCGGCGTGAGGGGCAGGCCGCGCAGCAGCGCCGCCAGCGCGGCGGACGTCTCCGTTTCCGTCAGCGTTCCGCCGCGCGCAACGAGATAGGCGCGCAAGGCTTCGACGGCCTCCCGCGTGACGGGCAATTCGGCCGCCACCAGGGCGCGGAGGGCACGGAGAGCCGCGTCGTCTGCCGGCAAGCCCAGCGCGCGAAGGATTGCCGCCTCGTTCGGGGCTCGCGAAGAACCCGAGTGCCCCGCCTCCCGGGGCAGCGGCGGGAGGACGCGCAGGACGAGCGGCCACGCGGCGTCCTGCACCTGCAACCAGACGCGGGCACCCGGCTCCAGCGGCACCGACAGCGCCGCCCGCAGGACGTATTCGCCGATGCGCACCAGGGCCTGCTCCCCATAGACCTGGACCACGGTGGCCAGCACGACCTGTCCGGGCCGTAACGACAAGGGGGGCGGCATGAGCGTCCCCGCCTTGCTCACAAGCGGCAACGTGTGGGCGAAAATCTGCACCGCTCGCTCCCTCGCTCTCGCCCGACGGCAAGGCCCCAAAGTTTACATAAAAAATCTTCTGTTAACCTGTCGCCATCGGGCCTCTTGGCAGATCCACCCTACTCTTTTCGCCGCACAAAAAACGTCCTCCTGCTAACCGGAGGACGGTCAACCGCTCAATTTTCTTTCCCAACGGATCACGACCACTCCATGGCCAGTTGCGCCGCCTGCACGCGGGCGAAGGAACGGCGGTGCAGCGGGCAGGGGCCGTACCGCTCGAGGGCGGCAAGGTGCTCGGAGGTGGCATACCCGGCGTTGCGCTCAAAGCCGTACTGCGGGTACAGGTGCGCCGCCGCCTCCATCATGCGGTCGCGGGCCACCTTGGCCACGACCGACGCGGCGGCGATCGACACGCTGCGGGCGTCGCCCTTCACCACGGCCTCCTGGCGCACGGCCAGGTCGGGCAACGTCATCGCGTCGAGGAGCAGCGCGTCCGGTTCGGGCGCAAGCTGCGCCACCGCTCGCTTCATCGCCAAGCGGGCGGCGTGGTAGATGTTCAGCTCGTCGATCTCCTCAACCGTCGCCAGCCCGATGCCCACCGCCAGCGCCGTGCGACGGATGGCCTCGTCCAAGTCAAGGCGCTGCCGGGGGGTCAGCTTTTTCGAATCGTCCAGCTCCGGCAGGTAGGCGTCGGGGGGCAGGATCACCGCCGCGGCCACCACCGGGCCGGCCAGCGGTCCTCGTCCCACCTCGTCGACGCCGGCAATGCGCACAAACCCTTCGGCGCGCAGGCGCCGCTCCCACGCCGTCATCGCCTCCCACCGCGCCCGCTGGGCCGCTTCCTGCGCCTTTTTCCGCTGCCACTGGGCGACGGCGCGCCGCACGCCGGCGCGCCTGTCCTCGGCCAGGCGGCGCAGCGTGTCGGGGTCAACCTCGTCCTGCTCGTGCAGCCACCGCGCGATGGCCGCAACGGACCACGATTGCACGTCCATGGCCCACCACTCGTCTCCCGTTTCCGGTTTTTGTGGTTCTTTTCTGGCTATGGGGAATCGTTCCGTTCCTCGGCCTCTTCCGGCGGCCAGTCAAAGGTCAGCGGCCCGAGACGGCCGGCCCGAAGATCGCGGAGGAACACCTCGGCCGCCTTGTCCACGTCGATGACGCCCCCGCTGACCAACAAGCCGCGGGCGCGGCCGATGCGCTCCAGCATGGCGCCGGGATCAATCGGCCAGTCGGCCAGCTTGTACCGCTCCCGCAGGCGCTCCGGGTAATGCGCCATGAGGTAGCCCACGGCGAACAGGGCCACGTCGTAAAGGGGCAGGATCTCGTCCTTGATCGCCCCCGTCGCCGCCAGTTTCAGCCCCACTTCGGGATCGTCAAACTTCGGCCACAGGATGCCCGGCGTGTCCAACAGCTCCAGCTCGCGTCCAACGCGCACCCACTGCTGCGCCTTGGTCACCGCCGGCCGGTCGCCGACGCGGGCGGCGGCTCGCCCGGCCAGGCGGTTGATCAGCGTCGACTTGCCGACATTGGGAATGCCGAGAATCATCACCCGCACGGCCCGCACGGCCATGCCTTTCTGGGCCCGCCGCTCCAGCACCGGCCGGGCCAGCTCCCTGCAGCGCGCGGCGATGCGCTCCACCCCCTTGCCGCTCTGGGCGTCGATCGGCAAGGCGGACACGCCCCGCGCGGCAAACCAGTCGATCCAGGCGGCGGTGGCGCGCGGGTCGGCCAGATCGGCCTTGTTCAGGAGCAACAGGTGCGGCTTGGCGCCGACGATCTCGTCGATCATCGGGTTCCGGCTGGAGGCGGGCACGCGCGCGTCCACCAGCTCCACGACGACATCGATCACCTTCAGCCGCTCTTCGATTTGGCGGCGGGCTTTGGCCATGTGGCCCGGAAACCACTGGATCGTCACGTTGCGCCTCCTATCGCACCCATCCGAAGTCCTTCAGCGGCCAGAAGATCACGTCGGCCCGCCCGACCACGTGTTCGAGGGGCAGGGGGCCGAGCAGGCGGCTGTCCTTGGAATTGCCGCGGTTGTCCCCCAAAACGAAAACATGCCCCTCCGGCACCGTGACCGGGCCGAAATCCAGCGTGTACAGCTCGCCGCGGGCATGGGCCTCTTCCTTGGCCCGTTTCAGATACGGTTCCTCCACCGGCTTGCCGTTTATGTACAGCACGTCGTTCTTCATCTCCACGGTTTCCCCGCCGACGGCGATCACGCGCTTGATGAAGTCGCGGTCCTCCGACGGGATGTAGACGACGACGACGTCGCCCCGCTTGGGCTCGCCGATGCGATAGGCCAGCTTGTTGACAATCAGCCGATCCCGGTCGTGGAGGTTCGGCAGCATGGACGAGCCGTCCACCACAAACGGGGCAAACAGGAACCACCGGATGCCCAGGGCCACCGCCAACGCGATGGCCAGCGCTTTGGTCCACTCCCACAGCTCGCCGCCCTTCGCTTTGCGCGGCGGGAGGCCTTGTTCCTCCCCCAACCCGCTCGCGGCCGTTTCGTTCACGTGGTCCATCTCGCTCCCCCTCGCGCCAACATGGCAAAAGAGGGACTTGGCAACCAAGTCCCTCCCGTCCGCACCCTTACGCTTCCTTGATCCGCGCCGCCTTCCCGACGCGTTCGCGCAGGTAGTACAGCTTCGCGCGACGCACCTTCCCGCGGCGCACCACTTCAATCTTCTCGATTTTCGGCGAATGAACGGGGAAGATCCGCTCCACGCCGACGCCGTAGGAGACCTTGCGCACGGTAAAGGTCTCGTTCAGGCCCGAGCCGCGGCGAGCGATGACAACGCCCTCAAACACCTGCACGCGTTCGCGCTGCCCTTCGACGACCTTCACGTGCACGCGCACCGTGTCGCCCGGGCGAAACTCCGGCAGGTCCTGGCGCATTTGCTCCTTCTGGATCTCGCGAACAAGCGGATGCATCGTGCTTCCCTCCTCTTCAGACGTTCATGCCTGCGCAGCAGGCAGCGGACCGTCTTGCTCGCACCCATTTTGGCGCCACAAGGGGTATTGTAGCACAACAAAAGGTGGGCAGGCAACCGCAGCCACCGGCGGCCCCTTCACCCACCTGTGCCGCTCACTCGCCGCGCAGGATCTCCTCGTACAGCTCGCGCAGCTCGTCGTCCCACTCGAGGCGCTCCAGGAGGTCCGGTCGCCGCTCCATCGTCCGCCGGAGCGCCTCCTTTTTCCGCCACCGCGCGATGTTCGCGTGGTGACCCGACAAGAGCACCTCGGGCACCTTCCAGCCGCGAAAGTCGGCCGGCCGCGTGTAGTGCGGGTGTTCGAGAAGCCCGGTGGCGAAGGAGTCGGTGCGCGCCGACTCCTCGTTGCCGAGGACGCCGGGCAGGAGGCGCACCACCGCGTCGATGATCACCATCGCCGGCAGCTCGCCCCCGGTAAGGACATAGTCGCCGATGGACAGCTCATCCGTGGCCAAATGCTGGCGCACCCGTTCGTCGAAGCCTTCATAATGCCCGCAGAGGAAGATGAGGTGCTCCTCTTGGGCCAGCTCCTCGGCGATCTCCTGGCGAAAGGTTCGGCCTTGCGGGCACAGGAGGATGATGCGCGGCTTCGTCTCCGGCACCTCCTCCAGGATGGCCTCCACCGCGCGAAAGATCGGCTCGGGCTTGAGCACCATCCCGGCGCCGCCGCCATAGGGGGTATCGTCCACCGTGCCGTGCTTGTTGCCGGCATACTGGCGGAAGTTCACCACGTTGATCGTCACCAGGCCCCGCTCTTGGGCCTTGCCCAGGATGCTGGCGCCCAGCACGCCGGGGAACATCTCGGGAAAGAGGGTCAGGACGTCGATGCGCATGCGGAGATCCCCCCTCAATCCACCAGGCCGGGAAGCAGATGAACCGTCACCCGCCGATTGGCGACGTCCACGTCCTTGACGACGTCGTCGATGTAAGGGATGAGGATGTCCTTTCCGCCGTCCTTGGGCTTCACCACCCACACGTCGTTGGCGCCGGGGGACAGGATCTCCTTCACTGTGCCGAGCTCCTCACCCTCCTCCGTCACCACTGTACAGCCGATGATTTCATGGTAGTAGTACTCGCCTTCAGGCAGCGGCTCGAGGTCGGCCTCGTCCACCTGGAGCATGCCGCCCTTAAACTTCTCCACGTCGTTGATCGAATCGTACCCCTCGAACTTGAGGAGGTCAAATTGTTTGTGCCGCCGGTGGCTTTCCACGACCAGCTCGATCGGCTGCGGAAAATCGGGATGGGAAAGCCAGAGCCGGCTCCCCTTCCGATAGCGTTGCTCAGGAAAGTCGGTGATGGAGATGACCCGCACCTCGCCGCGAATGCCATGGGTGTTGACCAGCTTGCCGACGTTATACCGTTTCGGTGCCATGCGGCATCCTCCCGTCTCGGATGGCGACGACGACGCCGTCCTTGATGACGATCTCGGCCCCACTCATCAGGGCGTTCCAGTCGTCGCCGACGCGAATCTCCACGTCGCTCTCCACCGTGGTGTAGAGAACCTCGCTTCCCTCGGGCAGCGCGCGCAACTGCTCGGCCTGCGCCTTCAGCGCCTCGATGCGCTCCCGGCGCGCCCGCTCTTCCCGCGCCAGGCGTTCCCGAACCATCTCCACAGCGGCTGGCCCCCTTCGCTGGGCATCGGACAACAGCTTCTTCCCCTGGAACTGCAGCTGCTCCAGCTCCATGCGCAGCCGCTTCACCTGCTCCTCAATCTCCCCAAGAAAACGGTTGCGCGTCGGTTCGGTCAAGATCAGTTTTACCTGAACCGGCCTGCGGATTCGCATTGCCTTTCGCCTCCCCACGCAGGCGCAAACATGGGACCCGTCACGCGGAAAAGACGGGTTGGGAACGCCCCAACCCGTCACAGGATGTCCACGCTCACCCGCTTCCCTTCCCGCGCCGCCACACCGCTCACCACGGTACGCAGCGCCTTGGCCGTGCGGCCCTGTTTGCCGATCACCTTGCCCACGTCGTCGGGATGCACGGAGACCTTGTACACCACCGTCCGGCCTTGCACCACCTCTCGCACGCACACGTCGTCCGGGTGGTCCACCAACGCCTTGGCAATCAGCTCGACCAGCGCCTTCATCGGCTCGCCTCCGCGTTGCGCAAGCCCTTACTGTTTGTTTTCGTACTTGATCTCGTGCACCTTCTTCAGGATGCCGGCCTTGCTCAGCAAGCTGCGCGCCGTGTCCGTCGGCTGCGCCCCGGTGAGGAGCCACTTGATCGCCTTCTCTTCGTTGATCTTGATCTCGGCCGGCTCGGTCACCGGGTTGTAGTAGCCGATCTCCTCGATGAAGCGGCCGTCGCGCGGCGCGCGGGAGTCGGCCACGACGATGCGGTAAAAGGGCTTCTTCTTGGCGCCCATGCGCTTCAGACGAATTTTGACAGCCATGCTGCGGTCACCTCCGGAAGGAATCCAAACGAATGGGATCGTCACGTCGGGAAAAACGGCAGGCGAAAGCCGCGCCGCTTTTTGGCCTGCTTGGCCATCTTGCCGAACTGCTTGAACAGCTTGCGCATCTCTTCAAACTGCTTGACGAGCCGGTTGACGTCCTGGAGCGACGTGCCGCTGCCCGCCGCGATGCGCCGCTTGCGGCTGGGATTGAGGATGTCGGGATTGGCCCGCTCCTCCGGGGTCATCGACAGGATGATCGCCTCGATGCGCTTGAGCTGCTTCTCGTCCACCTTGAGGTCCTTCATCCCCTTGAGCTGGCCCATGCCCGGGAGCATGGCCAACAGCTCCTCGAGGGGCCCCATCTGGCGGACGGCGCGCAGCTGCTCGAGGAAGTCGTCGAAGGTGAACTCGGCGCGGATAAGCTTCTGCTGCATTTCGGCCGCCTTTTCCGCATCGACGGCCGCTTGCGCCTTCTCGATCAGCGTCAGCACGTCGCCCATGCCGAGGATGCGCGAGGCCATGCGGTCGGGATGGAAGGGCTCGAGGGCGTCAAGCTTTTCGCCCATCCCGGCAAACTTGATCGGGCAGCCGGTGACGGCCCGCACCGACAGGGCCGCCCCGCCGCGCGTGTCGCCGTCGAGCTTGGTGAGGATGACGCCGGTGAGGCCGAGCCGTTCGTGGAACGTACGCGCCACGTTGACGGCGTCCTGGCCGGTCATGGCGTCGACGACGAGGAGGATCTCCGTCGGCTGCACCGCGTCGCGGATGCGCGCCAGCTCGTCCATCAGCTCCTCGTTAACGTGCAGCCGGCCGGCGGTGTCGATGAGTACGACGTCGAGGCGTTCCCCCTTGGCGTGCTCGACGCCCGCCTTGGCGATGTCAACGGGATCGGCCCCCTCGCCCATGGTGAAGACGGGCGCGGCAATTTGCTCGCCGAGGACCTGCAGCTGGCGGATGGCCGCCGGGCGGTACACGTCGGCGGCGACGAGGAGCGGCTTCTTCCCTTGCTTCTGCAGGTAGCGGGCCAGCTTCCCGGTCGTCGTCGTCTTCCCCGCCCCCTGCAAGCCGACCATCAGGATGACGGTCGGCGGCGTGGGGGCCAGCTCCAGCTTCGCCGCCTGGCCGCCCATCAAGGCGGTCAGCTCGTCGTGGACGATCTTGATCACCTGTTGCGCCGGGGTGAGGCTTTTGAGCACCTCCTGCCCCACGGCGCGCTCGCGGACGCGGGCGATGAAGTCCTTCACCACGTCGAGGCTGACGTCGGCCTCGAGGAGGGCGAGGCGCACCTCGCGCATCGCCTCCTTGACGTCGGCCTCCGTCACCTTGCCCTTTCCGCGCAGTTTTTGGAACGTCTCCTGCAGTCGGCTGGTCAGGCTTTCGAACAGCATGCGGCTTCCCCCTAATCGGCCTCCGCCAGTTGGGCGAGCAGCCGCTCCGCTTCGGCGCCCAGGCACCCTTTTGCCTCGAGAAGGGCGCGCAGGCGGGCGATGAGGCTGAGGCGCTCCTCGTGCTTGCGGAGGAGGCCGAGCTTGGCTTCGTACGCTTCCAGCAGGGCTTCCGCCCGCTTGAGCTGCTCGTAGACCGCTTGACGGCTCACGTTGTGCGCTTCGGCGATCTCGCCGAGCGAGCAGTCATGCACATAGTAGTCCTCGAGGTAGCGCTTTTGCTTGTCCGTCAAGAGCGGCTCGTAAAAATCGTACAGCAGGTTGAGGCGGTTCGTCTTCTCGAGCATGGCTCCCTCGCGGCGCTGTCAAGGCGTTTCCCTTTACGGATCTAGCATAGCGAAAGGAAGCGGACCTGTCAAGGGCAAGAGGTTGACAGCGAACGCGCCGGCGCCGTCACCCGGCCGCGCCCGGCTGTTCGGCCTCATCCGTCCGCTCCAGCCACCCGGCAAACAGGCCGGCCACAAACGGCTCGGCGTCGAAGGGCACGAGATCGTCCGGCTTTTCGCCGAGGCCGACGAACTTCACCGGCACGCCGAGCTCGCGACGGATGGCGAGGACGATGCCGCCCTTCGCCGTGCCGTCCAGCTTCGTCAGCACGATGCCCGTCACCTTGGCCGCCTCGCCGAAGGTTTTGGCCTGGGAAAGGGCGTTCTGGCCGGTGGTGGCATCGACGACGAGGAGGGTCTCCTGCGGGGCGCCAGGCACCTCGCGCGCGATGACGCGGACGATCTTCTTCAGCTCCTCCATCAGGTTGGCCTTGTTCTGCAGTCGGCCGGCGGTGTCGCAGAGGAGCACGTCCGCTCCCCGCGCCTTGGCCGCCTGGATGGCGTCGTAGATCACGGCGGCCGGATCGGCGCCCGCCTGGTGGCGGATCACCTCGACGCCCACGCGCCGCCCCCACGCCTCCAGCTGCTCGATGGCCCCGGCGCGGAAGGTGTCGCCGGCGGCGAGGAGCACCTTCTTCCCTTCCTGCTTGAGGCGATGGGCCAGCTTGCCGATGGTGGTCGTCTTCCCCACGCCGTTGACGCCGACAAACAGGATGACGGTCAGGCCGTCCGGGTTGAGGTTCAGGGACGCCCCCTCCTGCCCCTCGGCCATGAGCGCAACCAGCTTTTCGACGAGCAGCGGCTTCAGCTCCGCCGCGTCCCGAATCTTCTGTTCGGCCGCCGCCTCGCGCAGCTCGTCCACAAGGGCCAGGGCGGTTTTCACGCCCACGTCGGCGGCGATCAGAATCTCCTCCAGTTCCTCGAAGAAGTCCTCGTCAATCGCCTTGGCGCGCCGGAAGAGGGTCTCGACGTTTTCGGCCAGGGAAGCGCGCGTTTTGGCCAGGCCGTCGCGAAACTTGGCCGTCACCTCTTCCGCCTTGGCCGCGAGGGCTTCCTTGAGCTTGCGGAACACGCTCATGGGCATCCTCCTTTCGTTTTGGCAAGGACGGGAAACCGGAATCGTTCCGGGCCTTACGCCGAGACGAGCCGCTGGGCATCCTCCAGCCGCACCGACACCAGCTTGGACACGCCGGACTCCTGCATGGTCACGCCGTACAGGGCATCGGCTTCCTCCATTGTGCCCTTGCGGTGCGTGACGACGATGAACTGCGTCCGGTCGGCAAAGCGGCGCAGGTAGCGGGCAAAGCGGCGCACGTTGGCCTCGTCGAGGGCCGCTTCCACCTCGTCGAGGATGCAGAAGGGCACCGCCTTGACGTGAAGAAAGGCAAAAAGGAGCGAAATGGCCGTCAGCGCCTTCTCGCCGCCCGAAAGAAGCGACAGCACCTGCGGTTTCTTGCCCGGCGGCTGGGCGACGATCTCGACGCCGGTGGCGAGGAGGTCGCTCGGGTCGACGAGGACGAGGTCGGCCTTGCCGCCGCCGAACAGATGGCGGAACACATGCTGAAACGCATCCCGCACCGCGGCAAAGGTGTGGGCAAAGCGCTTGGCCATCTCCTCGTCCAGTTCGGCGATCATCCGGTACAAGCCGGCCTTGGCCGCTTCCAGGTCGGCCTTCTGCTCCGTCAAAAACCGGTAACGCTCGGCCAGCCGTTCGTATTCCTCGATCGCTCCCGGGTTGACGGGCCCCAGCGCGTCCATCTCCGCGCGGAGGCGTTCCACCTCGCGCCGCGCCGCCTCCACGTCTTCCGGCGGCGCATAGCGCTCGCGGGCCAGCTCGTAGGACAGGCCGTAGCGCTCGCGCAGCGCGGCGAGGGCGTTCTCCAGCTCCACGTCTTCGCGGCTTGCGCGCACCTCTGCCTGACGCAGGCGCTCCTCTGCCTCGTGGAGCCGCTGGCGCAGGGCACGCAGCGCCGCCTCCTGCTCGGCAAGGGCCGCGCGCCGGCCCTCCCGCTCGTCGGCCAGCGCCGAAAGCCGCTGGGCCACGCGCCCGCGCGTCGCTTTCAGCTCGGCCAGGCGCCGCTCCGTTTCCGCCAGCTGCTCCGCCTCCTGGCGACGCTGCGCCTGCCAGGCAGCCACCTGCTCGGCGAGGGCGGCGCGCTCGGCCGCCACCTGCTTCCGTTCCCGGCGCAGCCGCTCCTCCTCCGCCTGGCGGGCCTCCACCTGCTCGCGCACGCGGGCCAGTTCCACCTTGAGGCCCGTCACGCGCGCGTGGAGCGCCTCGCGGTCCCGGGCCTTGGCCGCGAGGGCCTCTTCCCCGGCGCGGATGTCCGCGGCCAAGGCCTCCTCCTCCGCCGCCAGGGACGCAAGATGCTCGCGGGCACGGGACAACTCGGCCTCAAGGCGCGCAATCTCCTGGGTGTAGAGGCGCTCGTCAGCTTCCAGCAAGGCCAGGCGCTCGCGCAAAGCACCCGCCTCCACCTGCCGCGCGTGCACCGCCTCCTTGCACCGCTGCTCCTCCTTCATCAGCGCCTCGATGCGCGCGCGCAGCCGGTCCACCTCGGCCTCCAGCGCCGCGTGCCGCTCGCGGGCGGCGGCCGCCTCCCGCTCGAGGCGGGCGCATTCCGCCGTCACCGCCTCTCGTTCGCGCGTCACCTGGTCCAGTTCGCGCTGGCGGCCAAGCAGGGACGCCGCGTCGCCGCCCTTTTTGGAAAAGCCGCCGGTCATGCTGCCGCCCGGGTTGACCACGTCCCCGTCCAGGGTCACGACGCGGTGGCGGTACCCCAAAAGGCGCGCCACGCGGTTGGCCGCCTCGAGGTCCTTCACCACCACCACGGTGCCGAGCAGGTTGGACACCACATCGCGGTAACGCGATTCGCAGCGCACCAGATCGGCGGCCACTCCCACCACGTCGGGGCAGGCGGCCAGCTTGTTCCGCTCGGCGGCGGACAGCTCCCGCCCGCGGATGACGTCGAGGGGGAGGAAGGTGGCCCGTCCCGCCTTGCGCTCCTTGAGGAACTGGATGGCCCGGCGGCCGGCCGCCTCGTCGTCCACCACCACGTGCTGCAGGGCCCCGCCGAGGGCCGTCTCCACGGCCAGCTCATAAGCCTTGGGCACCGACACGAGCTCGGCCACCGCCCCGTGAATCCCGCCGATGGCCTCGCGGTTTTGGAGCACCTCGCGCACGCCCTGGACATAGCCTTGATAGCCTTCCTTCAGCTCCCGCAGCACGCTCTGGCGCGCTTCCAGGGTTTCCCGCCGCCCCTGGGCGCGCCGCAGGGCCTCGCGCAGCTCATCGGCGCGCACGGCCGCCTGGCGCTGGCGCGCCGTCGCCTCGCGCAAGAGGCCAAGGCAGCCCGCGAGCTCCTCCTGCGCCCGCGCGAGGGCCTCCCGCGCCGCCTGCTCCTCGGTCTCCTTTTCGCGCAGCGCCGTCGCCAGCTCCTCCCGCGACGCGCGAAGGCGCTCCAGGCGCTGGCGCAATTGGGCGACATGCTGCTCGGCAGTGCGGATCTCGTTGCGGACGGCCGCAGATGCGTTCAGCAGGTCGATGTAGGCCGCCTTTTTTTGTTCCAGCGCCGCGCGCAGGGCCTCCTCCCCCTCGGCCAGGCGCTCTTGTTCCTCCGCCACCTGCCGCTCGAGGCGCTCGGCCGCGGCGGCCAACTCCGCCCGCGCCGCGCGCTGCCGGCGGATTGCCGCCTCCAGGGCCGCTTCACGTTCGACCAATGCCGCAGCCGTCTTCTCGGCCTCGGCCAGCCGCTCGTCGAGGTGGCGAAGGCGTTCGCGCAGCACGTCGCGCTGGCCTTCCGTTTTCTCCCCCTCTTCGCTCAAGGCGAGGAGCTCCTGCTGCAAGGCCTCCCGCTCGGCCTCCAGCCGGGCGAAGGCCGCCTGCGCCTCGGCAACGGCTGCTTCGCGCCTCGCCAGCTCATCCGCCAGCGCGTTGTGGGCGGCCTGGCATTGGGCCAGGACCTCCTTGGCCGCGTTCCACCGCGCGTGGCGCCGGGCGATGTCGTGGACCAACAGGCCGATTTCCCGCTCGCGCAGAGCGTCGGCGAGGGCCTGATGGCGCCGGGCCTTCTCCGCCTGCTCGGCCAGGGGGCCCAGCTGGTTCTCCAGCTCGACCAGGATGTCGGCCAGACGCGTCAGGTTGGCCTCGGTCTCCTCCAACTTGCGCTGCGCCTCGCGCTTGCGGGCCTTCGTTTTCACGATGCCGGCCGCCTCTTCAAACATCGCGCGCCGCTCCTCGGGCTTGGCGGCGATGATCTCCTCAACGCGCCCCTGCCCGATGAGGGCGTACGCCTCCTTGCCCACGCCGGTGTCGTAAAAGAGCTCGGCGATGTCCTTCAGCCGGCACGGCTGGCCGCAGATGGCGTACTCGCTCTCCCCTGTCCGGTAGACGCGGCGCGTGACGGTCACTTCCGCATACTCGAGGGGCAGCGCACCGCTCTGGTTGTCCAGGGTGAGCGACACTTCCGCATAGTGCTTCGGCCGGCGCGCGCTGGAGCCGGCGAAAATCACGTCTTCCATCTTCGATCCGCGCAGCGTCTTGGCGCTCTGTTCGCCCAGCACCCAGCGCACGGCGTCGGTGATGTTCGATTTCCCGCTCCCGTTGGGCCCCACCACCGCCGTGATGCCGGGACCGAACTCCAGCACCGTGCGGTCGGCAAAGGACTTAAAGCCCAAAAGCTCGATCCGCTTCAGGTACAATCGCGGTTCACCCTTTCGTTCTCTTGCACCCCCGCGTTTCCGTACGCGTGAAAAAAGGCGGCGCACCGCACGCCGCCGGTATGCGTGGTTATCGCCGCGCGCCCAGCACCTGGAGGGCCATGGCCGCCGCGTTCTGTTCCGCCTCTTTCTTGGAACGTCCGCGCCCGCGGCCAAGCGATTGCTGGTTGAGCAGCACCTCGGAGACAAACTCCCGGTTGTGCGCTGGACCGCGCTCTTCCACGATGCGATACGTCAGCTCGCCCAGGTTGTCCTGCTGCACGAGCTCCTGCAGCAGGCTTTTGTAATCGGTGGTGTGGGCAAAGTCGCCCCGAAGCACGCGCGGGAAGACGACCTTGTCGAGGAAGGCGAACACGGCGTCGAGCCCCTGATCGAGGTACAAGGCGCCGACAAACGCTTCGAAGACATCCGCCAGAAGGGACGGCCGGTGGCGACCGCCGGTCAGCTCTTCTCCCTTGCCGAGACGGATCAAATGTTTGAACCCCAGCTCCTCGGCAAACGACACGAGGGACGGCTCGCAGACGATGGCCGCGCGCAGCTTGGTCATTTCCCCTTCGGACATGTGGGGAAAGGTCTGGAACAGGAACTGCGAGATGGCCAGTTCCAACACGGCGTCGCCGAGAAACTCGAGGCGCTCGTTGTCCTGGATGTGCTCCCGCTTGTGCTCGTTGACATAGGACGAATGGGTAAACGCCTGCTCGTACAGCGCGAGGTTGCGAAACCGGATGCCCAGCCGCGCCTGAAGCGTCTCCCAATCCATGGGTGGTTTCCCTCCTGGCACGCGCCCCCTTACCCCTCGTACCGCTTCAAGGCGATCGTGGCGTTGTGCCCGCCGAAGCCAAAGGAATTGGACAACGCCACCTGCACCCGTGCGCGCCGCGCCTCGTTGGGCACGTAATCCAGATCGCACTCGGGATCGGGCGTCTCGTAGTTGATCGTCGGCGGGAGGATCTGGTCACGCAGGGCCAGCGCCGTGGCGATCGCTTCCACCGCCCCCGCCGCCCCGAGCATGTGGCCGGTCATCGACTTCGTCGAGCTGACGGCCAGCTTGTAGGCGTGTTCGCCGAAGGCCGCCTTGATGGCCTGCGTCTCAATCTTGTCGTTCAGCTCCGTCGACGTGCCGTGGGCGTTGATGTAGTCCACCTCCTCCGGCCGGATGCCGGCGTCGCGGATCGCCGCCAGCATCGACCGCTTGGCCCCGTCGCCGTCGGGATCGGGCTGGGTGAGGTGGAAGGCGTCGGCGCTCATGCCGTAGCCGATCACCTCGGCGAGGATCGGCGCGCCGCGGCGCTTGGCGTGCTCGAGCTCCTCGAGGATGAGCACGCCCGCACCTTCACCCATGACGAACCCGTCGCGGTCCTTGTCGAAAGGCCGGCTGGCCTTCTCCGGTTCGTCGTTGCGCGTCGACATCGCCTTGGCCGCGCAGAAGCCGGCAAAGGCGAGCGGCCGGATCGTCGCCTCCGTCCCGCCGGCGACCATCACGTCGGCTTCGCCGCGCTGGATGATCTTAAACGCGTCACCGATGGCGTGGGTGCCGGTGGCGCAGGCGGAAATGGGCGCGCTGTTCGGCCCCTTGAGGCCAAAGTGGATCGACACCTGACCCGAAGCCATGTTCGCGATCATCATCGGGATGAGGAAGGGGCTCACCCGTCGCGGCCCCTTCTCCAAGAGGACGCGGTGCTGCTCCTCCCACGTGGCCAGCCCGCCGATCCCCGAGCCGATGTAGACGCCGATGCGTTCCGGATCCAGCTCCTCGACCTTCAGCCGGGCATCTTCGAGGGCCATTTTCGTCGCCGCGATGGCAAACTGCACAAAGCGGTCGGTTCGCTTGACATCCTTTTTGTCCATGTATGCCGACGGGTCGAAATCCTTCACCTCGCCGGCAATCCGCGTGGGGAACTCGCTGGCATCAAAGAGCGTTACGGGACCGATGCCGGACTTGCCGGCCAGAAGCGACGCCCAAAAGGTCCGGGCATCGTTTCCCACCGGCGAGACAACCCCCACGCCGGTAATCACCACTCGACGCTTTTCCATCGGGTTCACCTCTATGAAAGAGACGGACCTCGCCGTCCGCACGTCTTCATCCGTCGGCCTGTGCGCGCGAAGCGGGCCCAGATGCGGAGAAAGTCCCGCGGGGCACACGGGACTTTGTTGCGCTTACGACTGCAGGCGCGAATTTATGTATTCCACAGCTTGCCCAACGGTCGTAATCTTCTCCGCATCCTCGTCGGAGATCTCCATGTCGAACTCGTCTTCCAGTTCCATCACGAGCTCGACGATGTCCAGCGAGTCGGCGCCCAGGTCTTCCTTGAAGGACGCGTCCATCGTCACTTCCGACTCGTCGACGCCGAGGCGATCGACGATGATGCGCTTCACGCGCTCAAAGGTATCGGACATGGTTTCCTTCACCTCCCTTGCCGTATTATACGAAAAACCCTTGGGGAAGAAAAGCTACATCGCCATGCCGCCGTCGACGCACAGCACCTGTCCCGTGATGTAGGCGGCGTCGTCGGAGGCGAGAAAACGCACCGCCTTGGCCACGTCTTCCGGGCGTCCGAAGGCGCCAAGCGGGATCTGCGCAAGGAGCGCCTCGCGGACGTCGTCCCCCAGTTTGGCCGTCATGTCGGTGACGATAAACCCCGGGGCCACGGCATTGACGGTAATGCCGCGCGAAGCCAGCTCGCGGGCCAGCGTCTTGGTCAGGCCGATGAGGCCGGCCTTGGCCGCCACGTAGTTGGCCTGCCCCGCATTGCCGCGCAGGGCCACGACCGAGGAAATGTTGACGATGCGCCCGTAGCGCTGTTTCATCATGGGACGGGCCACCGCCTTGGCGCAGAGGAAGGCGCCCTTCAAGTTGACGGCGAGCACCTCGTCCCATTCCTCGTCCTTCATGCGCATGACGAGGTTGTCGCGCGTGATCCCGGCGTTGTTGACGAGGATGTCGACACGGCCGAAGTGGTCGAGGACCTGCTTCACCATCGCCTCCACGTCGTCGGCGCTTGCCACGTTCGCCCTCACAAGGAGCGCCTCGCGCCCCTTTGCGCGGATGCGCTCCGCCACCTCCAGCGCCGCCCCCTCGCTGCCCGCGTAGTTGATCACCACGTGGGCGCCGGCTTCGGCCAGTTCCAGGGCCACGGCGCGGCCGATGCCGCGCGAGGCGCCGGTTACCAGTGCCACTCGGTCCTTCACCGCTTCACTCCCTTTCCCGATGGGTGTGGGACGGGCGGTTCGGCTCGCCCGTTTCCTATTGTTATGCCAGCTCGGCCAGCGCCTTGTCCAGGGAAGCCGGATCGTGCACATTGAAGCACCGCGCCCGGCGGTCGATCTTTTTGATCAGCCCGGTGAGCACCGTGCCCGGCCCGATCTCGACGAAGGTGTCAACGCCCGCCTCCAGCATGGTGCGCACGCTGTCCTCCCACAGCACCGGCGCGGCCACCTGCTCCACGAGCAGGCGGCGAATCTCCGCGGCCTGCGTCACAGGACGGGCCGTGACGTTGGCCACGACGGGCACCCGCGCATCGGCCAGCGGCACATCGACGAGCACCTTAGCCAGGCGCTCGGCGGCCGGCTTCATCAGCGAGGAGTGGAACGGGCCGCTCACGGCGAGCTCCAGCACGCGGCGCGCGCCGGCTTCCCGCGCCCGCTCGGCGGCCTTCTTCACCCCCTCGCGCGTGCCGGAGATGACGATCTGCCCGGGGCAGTTCAGGTTGGCCAGCTCGACGACATCCCCTTCGGCGGACACCGCTTCCACGATGGCCTGCAGGGCCTCCCGTTCCATGCCGAGGACGGCGGCCATGCCGCCCCGGCCGGCGGGAACGGCCTCCTCCATGAACGCCCCGCGCTGGCGCACGATGCGCACGGCGTCGACAAAGGAGAGGGCCTCCGCGGCCACCAGGGCCGAATACTCGCCGAGGCTGTGCCCGGCCACAAAATCGGGCCGAGGGGCGGCCTTTTTCCACACCGCCAGGAGGGCCGCGCTCGTCGTCAGGATGGCCGGCTGCGTGTTGACGGTGAGGCGCAGCTCCTCCTCCGGTCCCTCGAAGCAGAGGCGCGACAGGGCAAACCCCAGCGCCTCGTCGGCCGCGTCAAACACCGCCCGCGCGTCGGCGTCCGCCTCGGCGATGGCCTTGCCCATGCCCACCACCTGCGAACCCTGTCCCGGAAACACCCACGCCACTTTGCCCATGCCTCATCCCTCCTTCTTCGCGTCCCACCAGCGCAGCACCGCAGCGCCCCACGTGAGGCCGCCCCCAAACCCGACAAGGACGAGAAGGTCCCCCGCATGGATGCGCCCGGCGCGCACCGCCTCGTCGAGGGCGACGGGGACCGACGCCGACGACATGTTGCCGTAGCGGTCGAGGTTGATCACCACTTTGTCTTCCGCAAGCCCAAGGCGGCGCATGGCTGCGTCGATGATTCGGTAGTTGGCCTGGTGGGGAACGAGAAAGTCCACGTCTTCCTTGGTCAGCCCCGCTTTCTTCAGCGCCTCCTCGGCCGCGGCGCCGAGAATGCGCACGGCAAACTTGAACACCTCGCTGCCGTTCATGGCGATGTAATGCTGCCGCCCGCGCACCGTCTTTTCCGACGCGGGAAGGCGCGAGCCGCCGGCCGGCAGCTTCAGCAGGTCGCCGCCGCTCCCGTCGGCGCCCAGCTCAAAGGACAGAAAGCCGTAGCCCTCCGGCACCGGGCCGAGCACCACCGCGCCGGCCCCGTCGCCAAAGAGGACGCAGGTGGCGCGATCGGTCCAGTCGGTGATCTTCGACAGGCAGTCGACGCCAATGACGAGGGCGTACCGGTACATGCCCGTCTGGATGAACTGGGCCGCTGCCGCCACGCCGTACAGAAAGCCCGAGCAGGCCGCCGAGAGGTCAAAGGCCGCCGCGCGCGTGGCCCCCAGCTTTTCCTGCACGATGCACGCCGTCGACGGGAACATCATGTCCGGCGTCACCGTGGCGACGACAATCAGGTCGAGGGCCTCCGGCGTCACGCCGGCCGCGTCGAGGGCCTTGCGCGCCGCCTCCAGGGCCAGATCGGAGGACGCCTCTTCCGGCCGGGCGATGCGCCGCTCGCGAATGCCGGTACGCGTCACGATCCACTCGTCGCTCGTCTCCACCATCTTCTCCAGGTCGGCGTTGGTCAGCACCTTTTCCGGCAGGTGCGACCCCGTTCCCAAGATGCCCACCCCGTATCGCTCCATCGGCCTTCCCTTCCTATCCGAATTGTCGTGAGATGGCGCCGAGCACGTCGCGCTCCACAAAGGCGATGGCTTGCCGCACGGCGTTGTGGATGGCGCGCGCGTCCGACGACCCGTGGGCCTTGATGCAAGGCCCGTTGATCCCCAGAAGCGGGGCGCCGCCATGCTCCTTGTAGTCCATGCGCGCCTTCAGGCGGCGAAAGGCCGGGCGAAGGAGGGCCGCGGCCAGTTTGTGCGTCCACCGGCCAGTCAGCTCTTCCCGCAGCACGCGAAAGATGGCCTCTGCCGTCCCTTCCGCCGCCTTGAGCAAGACGTTGCCGGTAAAGCCGTCGCACACGATGACGTCGGCCACGCCGGCGAGCACGTCGCGCGCCTCGACATTGCCGATGAAATTCAGGTTGGCTTGTTCCAGCAAGGCATAGGCCGCTTTCATCAGCTCGTTGCCCTTCGTCGCTTCGGTGCCGATGTTGAGCAGGCCGACGCGGGGGTTTTTCACCCCCTCCACGCTCGCCACGTAGACGCTCCCCATTACCGCGTACTGCAACAGGTGCTGCGGCCGGGCATCGACGTTGGCGCCGACGTCCAGCACGAGGGCGCCCCACGACCCCGTTGTCGGAAAGACCGGGGCGAGGGCCGGGCGTTCAATGCCGGGCATGCGGCCGACATACAGGAGCGCCGCGGCCATGTACGCGCCGGTGTTGCCGGCGGAGATGCAGGCGTCGGCCTCCCCGTCGTTCACCATCTGCACGGTCATGACGAGGGAGGAGCGCTTCTTCTGGCGGATGGCGCGCACGGGTTCCTCGTCGGGGCCGATCGCCTCGGGCGCATGGCGGATGCGCACATTGCGCGGCCATGTCGCGCGCAAGGCGCGCACGATGGCCTCGTCGCCGACCAGGACAAACTCCACATCGGCGCGTTCCGCTGCGGCGCGCAGCACCCCGTCGACGATGGCCTGCGGCGCGTGGTCCCCGCCCATGGCGTCAATGGCGATCCGCATCGGCGATCCCTCCTGCCTCTCGCTGTGCATCGCGCGCCGCGCGGTAGACGGTAAACGTGCCGCTGAACACCAGCTCGCCGCCAACCCGCGTTTCCACCCGCACGCGGTTGCGCTCCGGATCGGACGCGACGACGGTGGCCTTCGCCACGAGCCGCTCCCCGCGGTAAACGGGACGCACAAAGCGAATGCGCGCCGAAGCCGTGAGCGCCACCTCCGCGTCGGTGACCGCCACCGCCAGCGAGTTGGCCTGGGCAAAAATGTGGTGGCCGCGGGCGATCCCTGTGCGCGCGAACACGTGGCCGTCGCCGATGTCGAGGATGGAAATGGCGTAGCGATCCAGCTCGAGGTCGACAATCTCGCCGATCACCTCATCCTGCCGCAGGGAACGGATCGGGTCCAATTGCCGGCGGGCCACGTCCTTCAGGCGTTCGCGCAGCTCCGGAATGCCCAGCTCCAGGCGGTCGAGGCGGATGGTCTGCACGCTGACACCAAACCGTTGCGCCAATTCTTCATCGGTCAAGACCGGATTCTCGTCCAAGAGGGCCATCAGGGCTTTTTGGCGCTCACGCTTCGGGAGCCGCCGAATGGCTACCACCACCTGTTACGAGATTCTCTTATGACCTGCTCACAAGGTTAGCTTTAGTATAGGCTGTCGCGCCAAAAAATACAAGGGGGCGAACGCAACACGAAACCCCGCACCGACACGGGCGCGGGGTTGAACGCATCCGGATGGTTTCCTCTGATTTATTTTTTGATGACCTGCACGCCTTTGTACGTGCCGCAGGACGGGCACACGCGGTGGCTGAGCTTCAGCTCACCGCATTCCGGGCACCGGACGAGACCCGGAACCTCCAGCTTGAAGTGCGTGCGGCGCTTGCGTTTGCGCTGCTTGGATGTCCGCCGGAAAGGTACGGCCATGCTGCCACCCCCTCGAAGTCTTCGGTTCGCGTCACTTCCCGTTTGGCTCCTTCTTGTCGGTTTGCCCCTGTTGGTCGGCGAAAAGCTCGGCCAACACCGCCAGGCGCGGATCGATCCGCTCGGTGCGGCAGGAGCAGGTTTCCGCATTGCGATCGATGCCGCACAGCGGGCACAAGCCTTTGCACGCCTCGTCGCACAGCGGCGCAAACGGAACGGAAAGCGCGATCAGCTCGACCAGGTACGGCTTGAGGTCGACCGTGTCGCCTTCCACGACGTGGACGTTCTCCTCATCGTCCTCCTCGGCCGCCGCCTCGTCTCCGGAGGCGCGCACAAAGCGCTCGTCCACGGGAATGGAATAGGAAAAAGGAAACGCCTTCAAACAGCGCGAGCAGGAAAGCACCATTGAACCGCTCAACGTGCCGTGAACGCGCACCTCGCCCGCTTCGTAGCGCGCTTCGCCGTCCATCGTCACCGGCGACAGCGACTGCACTTGCGGGTGCATGCGGGCCAGCTCGTCGGCAGCAAACACCTCGTGCACGCGGAGCGCCTTGCCCTGCTGCCCTTCCAATTCGGGCAATCGAAGGATCATCATGCCTTTCACCTCGAGGACAACACGTTTGATTATAGCCTGCCCGTTTCCCTTTTGTCAATGTTCCGTGGGCTCTAGGTCAATAATTGTGGATGCGAGGTCAACCAAGCCAAGGGAACAAA